>JAYEKB010000427.1:0-7146 GCA_034660835.1 Thermodesulfobacteriota bacterium | reverse complement strand
TTTGCTGCTGTGTTAAAAAGATTGTATGAGGAAATTTAACTGAGAGTATCTCTTTGAAAGAGAAGCTGGATTGCAACATCAGGGGCTATCTCGATTATGATGTGTCGAAAAAAATATCGAAGAAGAATCAATAAAGTGTGTAGCCGAGGTACAATCGAGCCGGAGTAAAAACATATTATTTTGTTACTCCACACGTTACCCCAACAAAAAAAGCACTTAACTCGATAAAGCTAAGTGCTTGATACTGCTGGTGGGCCGTGAAGGATTCGAACCTTCGACCAATTGATTAAGAGTCAACTGCTCTACCAGACTGAGCTAACGGCCCCTGTATGTTGAAAGCGGTCTCTATGTAGCACAGGTTGTGTGCAGCGTCAAGAGAAGCTTGGTCTATTTATCTCATAAAAAGCAGCTATCGATAATAGAGGCTTGGGCTGCCCATGGTCTGCATGACCTGGTACAGGTTGCGGCGGAAATCTCTTCTGTCCCAGATGCCCTGGATATGGCCGCGTTTGAGGGCATTTCTTGCATTGTGGTAATCCGGAGGGATGTCGATGCCCGTGGTTTCCCGGATGACCCGTGGCCCGGCAAAGCCGATGCGGCAGGAACGGATGGCGAATTGATAGGGCGAACAGCCCAGGAACGATGCCACCGGTCCGGCATAGGAGTTGTTGTCGTAGATAACGACATACAGTCCACCTGCGTCGATATATTCCCGTACCGCCATGGTGCACTTGGGCATCTGGATAACTCCCAGGGTGCCCTCCTGGATTCGAATGCCGCCTGTAGTGTGGACGTAGGCAAGCAGGGGCCTTTTTTTACGTTTGGCGATTTCGCAGGCCTCAACAAACTTTTCTCCCTCTGCCGAGCCCACTGTTCCGTTACGGAAATCAGAATAGAGCATGGTCACCACCAGTTTGATATTCTGGACTTTAGCGTGAAAGGTGAGATTGGCACTGCCCATGCCTGTTTTGGAACGTGCTAACCGCAGTCGTTCATTAAAGCCCTCATAGTTGAGAGGGTTGCGTGAAAATATCTCGTTGTTAAAGATCCTGACCGAGTCGGGATCAAAGATATTTTTTAAATACCATTGGTACTCAAGGGGAAAATGATGGCCGCAGGTCTCACAGACCCCGCAGAATTCACCGTACAGGTCCGGAATCCACAGGTCCTGACAACCGAATTTTTCACTACTGGGGCAGCTGACTGTCCGGTCTTCATTGGCCAGCGGGCTGGTATAGGTATCAGTCAGTTCCAGAGGGTCCTGTTCACTGGTCTCAGGGGGTGGAGATGCGGTAATGGCAGGCGGTTTGCTTGCAGGTTTTCTGTCCTCCCGACCGAGAACCTTGTTATAGGTGGAGGTGAAAGGGGAGGTCAGACGCTTGAGCAGAACCGAACCCTCTCCTGAAATCTCCTTCACAATTTTTTGCCACTGTTTCTGCATATTTTTCAGTACGTCATAGCGAAAAGTATACCAGAGTTTTTCCGTGGCGGAGTGCAGGGACTTGAACATGCTTTCCCCTGGCATGATGTGACCACCGAAACCATATAAGGCCATTTCCCGGTACTTCTTGGAACGCTGTGTCAATAGGCGTTTTGTCTCTTTTGGGTTCAGGTCCCAGGGAATGTCGATTTGAGGTGCCTCTTCCGGATTTTCCGCTTTTTTCTTTTTTACCTCATAGGAGCGGAAGCCACGAACACTTTTGGTTCTAAGCACCACTTCATCCGTTGCCCGGATAATTTCGGAACGGATACGGGAAAAGAAGTTGAAGTCATCACTTTTTGCCCCCAGCGGCGGTTCGGAAATGATACGGTCAATGGTACCCAGACGCAGGTTGTCGGCTGCCGTTATATTGAGCTGCCGGGCACATTTTTCGACGAGTTCCGGCGATACCTTTCTACCTTCCTTTACCCTGCCCTCAATGGCCGCCGCACCCTCAGGAGAGATAACCGAGTAGTATCCATGGGAGAACATGAGACGGAAGTCGCTTAACCCCACAGCCTCGGCACCTCCGGAACCTCCTTCGGAGATAACCGAAATCATGGGAACCCGCAGTTTGGTCATGGTGTACAGGTTGCGGGCAATCTGCTGGGCAGCACCGGGATACTCTTCGACAGGATAAGACCCAGGGGTGAAGATATAGAAATGGATGGGTATTCCTTCGGTCTCTGCCACCTTCATATAGCGCATGGCCTTTTCGTTGCCCCAGGGCTTACACGATCCCCCGTTGCGGAACTCTTCACCGTGGCCGACTTCCTGGCCAATAATCATAACCGGTGAGGTGTAAGGTTTTTTCTTGATCCGCCGTACGATATTGGCCTTGGCAACCACCATGGCCGGGTCAATATTGGCTTCGCCTTCGCCGCCGAGTTCAGTGTACTCTTCGTACACGTTTTCCAGAATGTCTTTTAAGGAAAAGCGTAGCGGTGAACGTACAATCCGCACCCGTTCCATGGGAGTGAGGCCTTCTTCACATCGTTCTTCCAGAAAGCGAATGGCATCGTCGAGTTTTTCCAACGGTGCTATGAAATCTGCTACATCCAGATCAAAGATGGAATCTTTAAGCTGTTCGGCTTCATCACGAAAATTTGCCAGGTTTCCCCAGCTTTCCGTGCCTTTGATGTGAATCAGGCAACCGATGCGCTGCTTAACATCCTGGAGTTGTTTGAGAAGATCATTCATAATATATGCTGCACCATGCCCATGGCATGGGTCGTAATCATCTGTTATTTATAGTGCAATCAGGTTTCGTTTTGTTAAAAGGTCAACAGGTGGTCAAGGTTTTCAAGGAGATAATCCAGGTTGGTGATAATAGGGCCACCTGAACTGCCGGTTCCCTCAATACTGCTTGTCCCGATAAATTCCCGGGCCCGTTCTTTAGCCTGGTCCATATCATCACCCCATACCAGGGCCAGAGCCAGGTTTGGATCGTATTCGCTGGGGATAGAGTAAGGGCGATCAGTCGGGACATGGCTGTACACCGCCGACCACTCATACCGGGGCAGATCAAAGCGAGTGATGGTGCCGATCCAGGGGGCAAAATCGCGCTGAGTGTTTTCTGCGACAATGCGGAGTTCAATACTCGCCCCCTTAAAGGTAACATCGCTCTGCTCGAAACCCATGGGTTCACCAAGGGCCAGCCTGATCTGTTCCCGCAGCAGGTTGGGGTGTTTACCATGCAAGTAGCTGAGTCGGGCCGAGACATCGTTTTCCACCTGGATACGGGTGTTGACCTCCAGAAGATAAGGATTGCCGCTGCGACTGACGATCCATTCCCAGGTGCCCACGTTGTCGTACTTGACATAGTCAGCCAGTTTCAGGGAGTACTCGACTATGTTGTCCAGGACCTTGTCTGCATCAAAGTCATAATCAAAGCATGAGGAATGAAATCCAGGTGCGGCCTCAATACGTTTCTGGCGGCCCGTGGACTGGATAGTACAGTTGCGGGAGCCGAAGTGAATACGTTCATCGTGACGCGAGCAGACCAGCTGCACTTCAAGGTGGTTAAAGTCCCTTAACCGCTGCTCAATGAGTACGCCACCGTCGCCGAACTGGCGTTTTGCATAATTTTGTACCTGGCGGTATACCCGGCGGAACTGCTCAATACGAGTAACCTCTTCAATACCCATGCCGCCGCCGCCGGCTGCCGCCTTGATGAGTACGGCCGGTTGCGGTTCATTTTCTTCCTCCTGGATATCAAAGAGATGCTGGGCAATTTCCTCTGCCTCCATTTCATTATAAATAGGGGCTGATGTTCCGGGGATGGTGGGGATGTCTAACTTGTTGGCAACCCGTTTGGTGTTGATCTTGTCACCCAGGTCCCTGATTACCTCCCAACTCGGCCCGATAAAGGTAAGGGACCGATCGCGGATGGTTACCCGGCGGGCAAAACGGTAATCCTCAGAGAAAAAACCATATCCGGGGTGAATGGCGGTACACTCGGTGTGATCAGCAACGGCCAGGATATCATTGGGATCTGTGTAGCTTCTGACCCGCCATGCATTATGATTCGGACCGTTAAGTTGGTTGCGCTGCACATGTTCCGAGTCGCGGTCGGCATCTTCATAGACGACCACATAATCAAGATTTAGACTCTTGCAGGCCTCCATGATGCGGATAGCAATTTCTCCGCGATTAGCGATGAGTACTTTGCCTTGCACGAAAAACCTCTTACTTTTCTATTTGTCTATGATAAAGGCGGTCTTCGCAGCAGCCGTGAAGATGACTGATGCAGGGAGTGAATCAATGAAGTCCGCGCATAATTATTTCAATATAACCTGATACTCTACTCCACCTGCACTTACTTGCAAAGTCGTAAAGTGAAAAGTGAGTTGCATACAGGTGTCAGTCGGCCATAAGTGCGTGGACCAGGCGGAAAAATCTTGACTTTCTTCACCGATTCCCTACTTTCATGGGTAAGGACCTGTGCAAAAATCCTGCGTCATAGTACAATAATTATTCTCTTTCAGGCCTTGAACATTATTAGCAATCGCCCTTAAATCATTATTCATTATGGCACAAACAACAAACGTGGCAGACAGTGCGGATGAAAACCGGGAAAAGTCGTTCTGGTATCGGTTGAAGTCCCTATTAGGTATCAAAGGTTCCCCGGATACAACCCGTGAACTTGAGCATGAAATTCAGGAACTGTTGGAGGACGGCGAGGAACAGGGATTAATCAGCAGACATGAAGAACAGTTGATCAACTCCATCTTTGACTTCCGGGAGACTGTTGCTTCAGAGATCATGACTCCGACTGTGGAGATGATCAGTGCGGATGTAGCCAGCGAAGCGCAGGAGCTGGTCCGATTGATCACTGAAGAGGGCTATACCCGGATCCCGGTTTTCAGCGGCAGCCAGGATAATATCATAGGAATCCTCCACGCCAAGGATTTGCTCAGGATCTGCAACATGGCACCGGAAGACTCTCTGGAATTAAAAGATGCCCTTAACCCACCCATGATTATCCGGGAGTCCAAACCGATTACCGATCTGCTGCGTAATTTTCAGTCTAAAAAAAATCATATGGCCATTGTCACAGACGAGTTCGGCAGTGTACGCGGCCTGGTGACGCTGGAGGACGTGATTGAGGAGATTGTGGGTGAGATTGATGATGAGCATGATCAGGAAGAGCGTGAGCTCATGGTGGTTGATGAGCAGACTGTTGTTGTGGATGCCAAGATCGAGATTGAAGAGGTGGAGGATCATTTCAGCTGCGAACTGCCAGAAGGGGCCTATGAGTCTGTGGGTGGGCTGATTATCGAGCACCTTGGCCGGGTGCCGGTTAACGGTGACCAGGTGAGTGTGGAATCTCTGACATTTAAAGTGCTGGCAGCTGATCCCCGCCGGGTCCGCACGGTCAGGATCCGCAAGGGTTTATGATTTCTCATCCTTCTCGGATTTCTTCTATTGCTGTTGCCGTTGCAACGGCCCTGCTGCTGGCCCTTGGCATGCCCGGACGTATCGGCTGCTGGCCTCTGCTTTTTATTGCTCTTACGCCCCTGTTGTCGGCTGTGCGCCGATTGTCGCCCATGCGCAGTGCCTGCATGGGAATGTTCTGTGGCCTGCTCTATAATATTTGCCTGCTTTACTGGATCGTAATCGTCCTTGGCCGATATGGCGGGTTGCCGCCGTGGATCTCCGTGCCGGGCATGACTTTGCTTGCCCTGTATATGGGCGGTTATTCCGCCCTGTTCTGCCTGCTGCTCAATCTGGTGATCAAGCGGTCAGGGTCGGGAAAAGGTTCAACGGCCCGCCTGGTATTGGCAGCGCCTGTTCTCTGGGTGGGGCTGGATTTTTTGCGTAGTTTCCTTTTCTCCGGTTTTCCATGGATGGATCTTGGGTACGGGTTGTACCGGCAGCCGTTGCTGATTCAGGCTGCAGATCTGGGCGGACATCACTTGGTGAGCTTTTCAATTGTACTGCTGAACTCCCTGTTGGTATGGTTAGTTGATCGATCTCTAAATCAGGTATCAGGAACCGTGTTGACACAGCGTATCCCTGCAGTCATCGCCTGTATCCTGCTGGCCTGTGTCGGCGGCTATTCATTTCTGCGTTACCAACAGGTTTCCTCTGCAATGGAAACAGGACAGGAGGCTACTGTGGGCGTGGTTCAGGGCAATATCAGCCAGGATGAGAAATGGACTGCAGCCAGGAAAGAGGATACGGTTGACAGGTATCTTGCCCTGTCACGCAAGATCCTGGATAATCAAGATGTAGAGTTACTGGTCTGGCCTGAAACTGCTTTGCCCTTTTATCCTCGGCAGGATCCGCTGATGGGCAAGGTACTTGATTTTGTCCAGGATGAGAACGTCCAGCTGTTGACCGGAGCACCATATTTTGTCCTGAAAACGCAAAAACAAGCAGGACTGAAACCCATTGATTATTTTAACAGTGGTCTGTTGATCGATTCATCGGGCAAACTGGCAGGACGTTATGATAAACAGCATTTGGTCCCCTTTGGCGAGTATGTACCTATACGTTCATACCTGCCGTTTCTTGAGCCGCTGGTGGTGTCGGTGGGAGATTTTACTGCCGGCTCAAACTATATGCCGCTCCAGTCAGGGAATATCAAGGTCGGTGTGTTGATTTGTTTTGAGTCCATTTTTCCTCAAATTTCCAGACGTGAGGTGGAGGCCGGCAGTAACCTGCTGGTGAATTTGACCAATGATGCCTGGTACGGCAGGTCCAGTGCCCCTTACCATTCACTGGCCATGTCCGTGTTCCGTGCCGTGGAAACCAGGCGCAGTTTGGTACGGGCGGCAAATACCGGGGTCAGCGGGTTTGTGGAGCCGACAGGAACTATTCGCGCACAGTCGCAGTTGTTTGTATCCGCAGCTATGACGGAAACAATGGTGCTTGCTCACGAGCAGACGATATTTATCCGTGGCGGACACTGGTTTGGTGCCCTTTGCCTGGCAATGATCCTGCCGTTGCTGCTGTTGTACCGGAGACACTGACGGACTCTGAAAATCCGGATCTATGCGGCAGGGGTGTCCACAGTTTAGAAGTATCTTTAGCCTGCATATTTCATGAACACTTTGCTCATTTTAAGGTAACCTCTGTAAATCATATGATAAAATTGCGCATTATTCCCTACTTTAAATTTGCAAAGTGTTCACCGAAGGCAAGCCGATGCGACCGCACCT
>JAYEKB010000426.1:14825-24479 GCA_034660835.1 Thermodesulfobacteriota bacterium | reverse complement strand
TGCGACCGCACCTGCTTTGTCGCTGCAGGAGCAGGCATAGGCAACTATCGGAGTCTGCGCTTACCTGCCTACTCCTGCGCTCAGCGCATCTGCAGCCGCCTCGACTTGTGAAATATGCGGGCTAAATGCAACACTTATTTCTTAACAGGCCCTAATTATTCAAGGTACCCTTTACATCGTCACATAGTCATACTGTCGGCCGAGTACAGGTATCGTTTGATCTTGTGAGTGGCTGTTTTAATAAACGGTTCCCGCCGTTCAAGGACTCTGGAAAGACGTGACATGGAACCAAGCTGTCCATTGACCTCTTTCCTGATCCGGTCAAGTTCCTCCGTGATATATCCATATCGCTGCTGACGGCTCTGACCCAGGGTCTGCGCATCCACAAACTCATAATCAGGATAAATCCATGCCTCCAGCATGTTGCGGTTTTCAATAACCAGTGACTCGACCACAAAGGGATAGGCGTTGAGCTTATGTTCAATGGCTTCGGGGTACACGTTTTCCCCGTTTGCCAGCACGATAACTGATTTTGACCGCCCCTTGATGTGAAGATTACCCAGCTCATCCACATGACCCAGATCACCGGTTTTCAACCAGTCGTCATCGGTGAATGTCTCAGCCGTCACCTCGGGATCCTGCCAGTACCCCTGCATGATATTGGGCCCACGGGCAACAATCTCACCGATACCCGTTGTGGGATCCGGATCGTCAATGCGCACTTCCACTCCGGGTACCGGTTTACCGGCTGAACCGAGCCTGATGGTGTTGTCCTTATTTGGTCCGCCTGCAATGAGCGGAGATGTTTCCGTCAGACCGTAGCCCACAAGGAAGGGGAAACCGGCATCGCGTAAAAAAATCTCGACCTCGGGATTCAGAGCGGCACCACCGATTCCCATGACCTCCAGGCGACCGCCGAAAAAGGTCAATAGTTTGGCGCCGATCTTCCTGTAGACCAGTCTGCGACCCACGTTAAACTTGCAGAGCAGGGAAAGCATTTTACTCTTTTCCACTGCCGGCAGGACACGTTTCTTGTAGATTTTTTCCATGATCAGAGGCACCACCAGCATGACATGAGGCCGTTCTCGGCCGCAAAGCTTCTGCAGAACCATGGGAGTGGGAGTTTTACCGGCATAAAGGACAGTACCACCCTTTATCAGCGGCATGACAAACCCGACCGTAAACTCATAAGTATGGGACACGGGCAGCACAGATAAAAAGACAGCACCGGGCGGGATTACTATGACATTGGACGCGGAAAATGCATTTGCGCAGAGATTGGAATGGCTGAGCATCACCGCCTTGGAAAATCCTGATGTGCCGGAGGTGTACAGAATTGAGGCAAGATGATCACCGTCAACTTCGGGAAATTCCAGGATGCCCGCCTGCAGCGCTACAGTAAATTCATCCTGTGCCTCGGCCAGAAATTGGGAATAAGGTGTAACCTCGATTATTCCAGACTCTTCACTGTAGTCATCAAGAGTGACCACCCGGCCGATTTTCGGTTCCAGATCGTACACCTTTTCTATCTGACGCTGGGTAAGAAAAATGATATCGCATTCCATTTCACCCAGAATATGATGGACATCGGCTTCAGGCAGATCCGGCAGGATGGGAACACAGACAGCGCCTAACCGGACAACGGCCAGGTAGACCGTGCCCCAGTTATGGGAATTTTCAGCCAGGATAGTGACCCGGTCACCGAATTCAACACCACAGCTGCGCAGATAGGCTGCAAGGACAAGGACACGGTCATGCAGCTGCTGGTAGGTCAGCGGCTGTTCCAGGGCCATGCCTAAAGCACCCAGGTCAGCATACTTTCGACAACTGGTGTCAAGCAGCTCGTTTAAATTAGCGGATTGACCCAGAGGAACGGGCAGATTATTTGTATCAGGACCGACGGGAGCCGCATCCTTAGTCTGCTGTTTTTTTGCAGGTTGCTCTCTGTTCATGAGTTTTGTTCCTGTCAGCCGGTTTCAAAGGGAGTCGGCGAGCCTGCCAACGCAGGATATAAAATTTTACACCAATCAGATGCAAAGTCAATTGCTATCAGGTATAATATTGAGAAACTAAACAAAAAATCCTTTTAATTCATGCAAAAAGCTTGACAGTGCCTCTTTCTGCATATATTAGAATAATAGAACCTGTTATTTAACATGAGGCAATTGATCTAACTCCATGAAGCAATATCTCTTTTTTACAATTCAGCTGTTTTTGTTCTTCGGGTTGGTTGTACCGGCACAGACAGCACCGATTCCCACTCTGGACAACCCCGCCAAATACAGACCCCGGGTATTGAGCAAAAATGCTGCACCTGTTGATAACGGCCTGGCCCGTGTGGTGACTCTGGGTAATCGGGGGGACATCTCCAACATCAAGGCCCGGCTGCAGTCCCGACGGACAAGCACAAGCCGCAAAGCAGTGCACCCTGGTGCAATCAACAAAAGGATCACCTCGAAAACCGTGATGATTCTTGACGCCGACAGCGGGGAAACTATCTTTGCCAAAAACCCGGACACACCCCGCCAGCCCGCTTCCACCATCAAGGTGCTGACCGGCATGATTGCCATAAAATCACTGAAAAACAATGAGATGGTCGGGGTAACCCGCAATGCTTCGAGAATGCCCAGGTCAAAAATCTACCTGGATACCAAAAAAAAGTACAAGGCAAATGATCTGATCAATGCGGTACTGTTAGCTTCGGCAAATGATGCCAGTGTAGCCCTGGCGGAAAAAATTGGAGGCAGTGAACGTAATTTTGCACGAATGATGACCCTGCGGGCAAAACTCTGGGGCGCAAGAAAGACTATCTGCCGTACTGCCAACGGCTTGACCGCCAAAGGCCAGCAGTCAACAGCCCGGGATCTTGCCCGGATCTTCCGCCATGCCATGCAGGATAAGGACTTTGCCAGACGCATGAAACGTACCAAGATCAAGACATCCTATGGCACCACCCTGCGCAGCCATAACAAAGCACTCTGGCGCGTCAAGGGTGCATTAGGAGGCAAGACCGGTTACACTAACGCTGCCCGTCAGACCTATGTGGGAAAATTTGAACGGGGTGAAGACTCTATCGTTGTGGCCATCATGGGCAGCGAGACCATGTGGACGGATGTAAAGCGACTGGTCGACTACGGTTTCAAGAAAAAGGAAAAGATGAAACTGGCAAAACTTGCCCGGGCGGAAACTGCTTCTCAGGGCAACAAGGTGCACTGATTACCGGTAACACTTCCTTTGTCGTAGACAACAAAAAAAAGGCCTGCAGAACTGCAGGCCTTTTTTGTTGCTCATATCATGATGTCAGTTAGGGCCTGTTAAGAAATAAGTGTTGCATTTAGGCGCTCTGATTTGGGTTAGATTTGTACGATTTGATTGCACAAAACCGGAGGCGTAGCATGGCTACGTTGAGGATTTTGTAATTGAAAATCGTACAAATATGACCTGAAGCAGAGATGCATAGGTGTGACACTTATTTCTTAACAGGCCCTTAACAATCATTTACAGCCAAGCTGTTCGTTAACCAGTGCCAGCAAGTTCTCCCGCTTAAACGGTTTTTCAAGAGTCGCAATATCATCACCGAGATAACCGGCCATGGTCAGATAACGCTCCGCCTTAATTGCGCCTCCTCCGGAAATGGCAAGAATCCGCTGATCCGGGTAATCGCGAATCAGTTCCATGATCAGCTTGAGCCCATCCTTTATCGGCATAATCATGTCAGTGATGATCAGGTCATAGGCATGTCTGGTGACCAGATCCATTCCCTCTTCACCATTTTCGGCAGTATCCACCACAAACCCCTCATGTTCAAGCATCTGGGTAAGCATGGAGCGGATCTGCTCCTCATCATCAACTACCAGTATTCGTTTCACTGCAAACAGACTCCTGAACAAGTTTTTTTATCACTTGATTAATCTTACAATTCGATAATCATCTAATCAACCGATTTTTACCCTGCACTCATTATTCTTTGCGACACAAGCGGCCAAAACCGCCTGGAATAGTTCCCGAAGACCAGTAAGCACGACCGTGTTTAAAATCGACAAACCACTGACCACCCGGCCTGCGGGTGGCGTCAACGAGAATAAAAGGCTGATCAGAAGAAAAAGCAGGATGTAAATACAGATCCTTTGCATTCATTTCCTGCTCCATGAGTGACATTGCCTCGGGCAGGGTCGGTAGCCGCCAGTCGCTGTAGCCGGAAAACCCCTCTTTATTCAGCTTTTCTATTGCCTTGCGCATCATCCGGTTACTCATGATATCCAGACCGGACCGCTGCCACATCAGGCCGGTAACCTTATCAGTAACAGTCAGACCGTCCCCGTTATCAACCAGGTAATTGTTGAACTTTCCCTCCGGATTCCGTTCATGGTCGATAAAGTTATACTGCTTGATCAGCTCGTCTACTTCCGCCTCCACCACTTCCACAGGACTGTCCGGCAGAGCAACTGTCTGTAGATCAACAGGCAACGCTTCATCAGATCCGGGCAGACCGGTGGGTCCAAGGGTATCACTCCTGTCTTCGTCTTCCAGGGGAATGACCTTGGAATCATCATCTGATTCGATAACATTTTCCATGAGCCATTGCTTAAGCTCCTCATCAATAGCATGGGTGCGCTCAAAAAGGGCCACCTTGCCATGGTTGTCCACACAGCGCTGAACCATATCCTGGGGAGCCAGGATCTCTGCAACCACCCGGGCATGCCTGACACCACGCTCCATGAGACAAAGCTTAGGTGTTTCCACCCAGGCATCAATAAAAAAATAGTAGACCCGTTCTTTTCCGCTGCGGACCCTCTCCTGATCCTTACCCCCCCAGCTCTCAAAGGTACCAAAAGTGTATTCCGGTGTCATTTCCCAGTCTACCGTGGTCGGATTGCCCGCAAGATTCAATTTATTAAACAGTCCCATAATTTCCTCCACAATGGTTTTGAACAATTTGCAAAACAGGTTAAGATAGGCCAACATCTGCTATCCCGCACACTTCATGAACACTTTGTTCCATACAGTATAACATACGGAATTTTGGTGATAATTTCGATATTATTTCTACTCGAAACTATGCAAAGTGTTCACCGAAGGCAAGCCGATGCAGCCGCACCTGCTTTGTCGCTACCTGAGCAAGCATAGGCAACTATAGCTTGCTTAGGTGCTCAGCGCATCTGCAGCCACCTCGACTTGTGAAATATGCGGGCTATCAATCTTTATTTTTAATATATATTAATAACCATTAGCAAGTCAACATGAAAATTACTTTTCCTACTTCTTCAGGCCGTCCTCAACCTCTCGGGTCCACTATTACTCCGTCAGGCATCAATTTTGCTCTTTTTTCCCGTCATGCAGAAACAGTCTCCCTGATTCTTGAAATGAAGGATACTCTTGATACTGCGGACAGGATTGAAATCAAGCTGGACCCCAAGCTCCACAAGACCGGCGATATCTGGCATATCCAGGTCAGTGGCCTGCCCCCTTATATTCGTTACGGATATAGGCTTTCCGGCCCATGGGATCCGCAAACCTCCGGACATGGCTTTAACGGGGATCTAATCCTGATTGATCCGTATGCAAAGGAACTCCGTTCCCCCCGCTGGAGGCAGGATCGGTCCTGTCTCGGCAGCCAATGCTGCGGACTTATACCGGATACGTCGTACAACTGGGAGGGAGACCGGCCCCTGAATACCCCCCTGCATGAAACAATTATCTATGAGATGCATGTCCGGGGCTTTACCAACCACCAGTCGGCAAACTGCAGTTTTCCAGGTACATTCAGGGGAGTCTGTGAAAAAGTCGATTACTTAAAAGAGCTTGGAATAACGGCTGTTGAACTCATGCCGGTCACTGAATTTGACGAAAACGACTGTACTTTTAAAAACCCGGAAACCGGGGAGCAGCTCAAAAATTACTGGGGCTACAGCCCACTGGCCTTTTTTGCACCCAAATCCGCCTATGCAAGTGACAGTGGTCATCCCCTGCACGAATTCCGGGACATGGTAAAAAGTCTGCATCAGGCCGGTATTGAGGTCATCCTGGACATTGTCTATAATCACACGGCTGAAGGCGGCTGGGACGGGCCCACCTCTTCCTTCCGGGGCATTGACAACACCATCTATTATCTGCTTGATCCATGGACCCGGGCCTACCTGAACTTTTCCGGCTGCGGCAACACCTGCAACTGTAATCATCCCGTAGTCCGCAGCCTGATCATGGATGCCCTGCGCTGGTGGGTTGTTGAGATGCATGTGGATGGATTTCGCTTTGACCTGGCATCTATTCTCGGACGGGACCAAAACGGCAACGTACTGAGCAACCCCCCGGTGGTGGAAAGAATCGCCGAAGACCCCATTCTTGCCGACACAAAAATTATTGCCGAGGCCTGGGATGCCGCCGGTCTCTACCAGGTGGGCGATTTTTCACCCCACCATCGCTGGGCCGAGTGGAACGGCAGGTTTCGGGACGATGTGCGCTCGTTCATGTGCGGCAATCCCGGCCAGATACCGGCCCTGGCAACCCGCATTGCCGGCAGCTCCGATCTGTACCAGGATGATGGCCGCAAACCCTGTAACTCCATCAACTTTATCACCAGCCATGACGGCTTTACCCTGGCCGATCTTGTCAGCTACAATGGAAAACATAACCTGGTCAACGGCGAGGATAACCGGGACGGAGACAACAACAATCTGAGTTGGAATTCCGGTGCCGAAGGCGATACCGACAATCCAAAGATACAAGCTCTGCGCAACAGGCGCTGCCGAACTTTGGCAGTCATTCTCTTCCTGTCCCAGGGCGTGCCCATGCTGGTGGCAGGAGATGAATTCGGCCGCAGCCAGCAGGGAAACAACAATGCCTGGTGCCAGGATAACGAAATCAGCTGGATCAACTGGCAGCTGGCAGAGAACAACAAGGGGCAACTTCGTTTTTTCAAAAAACTTATCCGGCTTCGCCGCGATCATCCCATCTTTCGCAGGCTGGATTTTTTTGAGGTCAGCAACAGGCCGGACGAACCGCCGCACATGCAGGAAATCAGCTGGCAGGGACTTAAACCGGGCGAACAGGACTGGTCCGATGATTGCCACACTCTTGCCTTTTTTCTCAAAGGCAGCGAATTGCGGGGCAATGGTGATGCGAATTTTTTTGTCATGCTCAATGGACACCGTGAGCAGGAAGCAACCTTTATCGTCCCGAAAACAGGGGTGACACAGTCACGATGTGTCTGGAAAAAAATCATTGATACAGGCTGCGAGGCACCGGCTGATTTTGTCGATCCGGGGCAGGCTGAAGAAATTGCTGCGAACAGCGGGGTTACCGTTGTTCCCATGGGCTGTGTGGTGCTGCAGTCTCTGGAGGTACGCAGATGAGTACAATCCAGACTCTGCTTATGCTCGGGGACTCGCTCGTTGAATGGGGTGATTGGCAAGAATTGTTGCCGACTATCCGGGTTATCAATCGCGGTGTTGCCGGAGAACATGTGGAAGAATTAGCTGCCCGCCTGACTGCAGAAATCGAAACAGCACCTGATTCCGATCATATCCTGATTATGGCCGGTACCAACAACCTGCTCATGGGCAACCGTTTCTTTCCTGCCATATTCAGGAGTATGCTGCCCAGGCTGTCCTCACTCTGTCCGGACGCCGTGATCACCCTTAACTCCCTCATGCCCATGTCACTGCCTGGTCTGTCTGTGGAAATTGCAGAGATAAACAAGGAACTGCGGGATGTCGCAGATCAGAGCGACTGCCTGTTCCTGGACATGGTCCCGCCATATACAGAGCAGTGCCTGCCCATTACCAGGCCCTGCTTCCTGCCGGACGGTGTCCACATCTCAACGCTTGGCTACCAGGTGTGGGCAAACGAGATCAACCATCATCTTGAGTCACTCCGGGGTTGAGTTCTGTTGACAGAGACCGGCCAAGATCTTATAAGTATGCAGCAGATTGCGATTTATTGACAACGTTAACCTATGCTCTGCTCGCGAGCATGGCTATCAATTTTATATTATTATATTTTTTCAAGGAGATTGCATCATGAAGTACACCTATTGCATCACGGCCGCCCTGGCCATAGCCCTGCTATTCACCGGACCGGCTCTGGCAGAGGAAAAGAAAACAGCTGTATCCGCAGCATCTTCCGTCAGTATGGATGGCAAACCGATCAAGGGCAAAGTCCTTGAGACCATGGATGCTGCCGGTTATACCTATATCCAGGTTGATGCCTCGGAGGGAAAAGTATGGGTGGCTATTCCACAGTCCAAGATTGAAGTCGGACAGGAAGTCCTGGCCAATCCAGGCATGGTCATGAAGGATTTTGAGTCCAAAAGCCTGAACAAAACCTTTGACGTGATCATCTTCTCATCCGGCCTTGGCGATCCCGGCAAACCCTTTGCACCGAAGAAAAAGGCTGCCATGGGCGGTATGGGCGGTTCAAGCTTTGCTGCTGCCATGCAGGCTGAGTCCGGTGGTGCAGCAGATCCCCATACAAATATGGGCGGCGCCATGGGTGGTGCTGCAATGGCCGAGCCTTCCGGCGGATCCACAACCGCCATTGTTCCTGCAGCCGAGGTAAAAGTAGACAAAGCAACCGCTGATAATGCTCAGACGATCAGCGAATGCTTTGACAAGGCTAAAGAGCTGGACAATAAAAAAGTTACGGTCCGCGGCAAGGTCATGAAGGTTTCCAGGATGATCATGGGCAAAAACTGGCTGCACCTCCAGGACGGAACCGGTAATCCCATGAAAAACAGCCATGATCTGGTTGTCACCACCATGGCCGTACCGGAAAAAGATTCCGTAGTGGTGATTGAAGGTATACTGCATGCAAACAAGGACTTTGGCGCCGGTTACAAATACGAGGTTATTATCGAGGACGCTGAAGTTAAGTAAAACGTAGAAGTCCACCAGCACGTCATCTTCGCACGGTCAGTTCGCCCGGCATACTGGCCGTGTATAGCCAGGCGACCTGCCTGCACGAATATGACGTACTGGTGAACTCTACAATCAATTGGTTAGCAAAATTCGTTCAGACTTGGTGAACATGCACAATAAAACAGGCTATCTTCGATAGATATTGCAAAGTGCCCCTCACTTATGAGCCCTGAAAAAATAGACCCCGGCCTGCTCGGCTTTGACTTTGACGGCGTGATTGCCGACACCGCAGAAACCTTCCTGCGGCTGGCCTGTGAGGAGTATGACCTTTGCAACATCCGCAAAGAAGACATTACCAACTTTGAGGTGGAGCAATGTCTAAATGTAGAGCCGGAAATCATTAACACCATTTTCATGCGAGTGCTGGAAGATTCCATCAGCACCGGTCTACGTCCCATGCCCGATGCAATTGAAGTCCTCTGCGAGCTGGCGGATATGGCCGTAGTCACTGTGGTCACGGCTCGGCCCTATTCCGGTCCCGTGCACGACTGGCTTGAGACTATGCTGCCCGAGTCTACCCTGCCGAAAATCAGGGTGGTCGCCATGGGTGCCCATGATGACAAACCACGCCACATCCACAAACAGGGACTCCGTTATTTTATTGACGACCGGGCTGAAACCTGTGTCCAACTCAGTGATGCCGGTATTAACTCTATCGTCTTTTCCCAACCCTGGAACCGGGACCGCCACCAACTCCCCATTGTTCATTCCTGGCAGGAGATAAGGGCGCTGTGTCTGT
>JAYEKB010000426.1:0-14725 GCA_034660835.1 Thermodesulfobacteriota bacterium | reverse complement strand
ATACCTGTGTATAAAAATCCTGTCCCCACTGTAGACATCATCATCGAGGTTGAAGCCGGCATTGTCCTCATTGAGCGAAAAAACCCGCCCCATGGCTGGGCCTTACCCGGAGGTTTTGCCGATTACGGTGAGAGCTTTGATGATGCCGCCGTACGGGAGGCAAAAGAGGAAACCGGTCTGGACGTGAGCCTTGTGCGTCAGTTCCATACCTATTCCACCCCGGATCGCGACCCACGCCAGCATACCGCCTCAACCGTGTTCATTGCTACCGCTAACGGCACGCCCCAGGGCCTGGACGATGCCCTGCAGGCCAGAATTTTTTACCGGGATAACCTGCCGAGGATGGTCTTTGACCATGAAACGATTGTAGACGATTATTTCAGCGGCAAATATTGAGCAGCTGTGCAGCCTGTTGTCCTTTTCAGTAACAGATTAAAAGAATAGTTATTATTTTGTTGCATAACAGAATAATTGCTGTATTGTGTTTATTTTTTCTTTTTAAGTTAAGGCTACCTTAAAAAATTGACACCCCGGTAAGATCAGGAAGTATTTCAGTTCCTGACACAACCGGCTGTTCCCTCCTCACGGATTTCAATTTTTTTCCAAACCACTAACTACAAAATCAAATATTTTTCTCAGGCCGTTTCTTCTCATTACATTGGAGATCCGGTCAGAATATTAGAATACTCAATAGAGTAATAGTAAGGAGTTATATGAATTTCAGTGAATTTAATTTTGACCAAGCCATAGCCGCAGCTGTTCAAAAATGCGGTTACACGGTGCCCACGCCTATCCAGATGCAGGCCATACCGCATCTTATAGAGGGCCATGATATGCTGGGCCTTGCCCAAACCGGTACCGGTAAAACAGCCGCATTTGTCCTGCCGACCCTGCAACGGCTGCAGCAGAAGCCCCGGAAAAAAACACGGGCCTTGATTCTCACCCCCACCAGGGAGCTGGCCGAGCAGATCCATGAAAATATTGGGCAGATGGTTGGCACAACCGGTCTGCGCAGTTGTTCAATTTACGGTGGAGTGAGCAAGGTTGGCCAGATAAAACACATTAAAAGCGGCGTAGAAATCGTTGTAGCCTGTCCTGGACGGCTGCTTGACCATATCAACAGCGGAACTATTGATCTGGCAGATATCGAGGTGCTGATCCTTGATGAGGCCGATCAGATGTTTGACCAGGGTTTTTTACCTGACATTCGCCGTATCCTCAAACATGTCCCGCAGAAAAGACAGTCCATGGTGTTTTCCGCCACCATGCCGGGGCCAATTCGGCACCTTGTTGAGGACGTTTTGTCGGACCATGTAACAGTCCAGGTTGATTATGAAAAACCGGCGGCAACAATCAGTCATGTACTGTACCGGGTTGCGCAAGGCCGTAAAACCGCTTTGCTGAAAAACATCCTGCAGCAAAATAATATGCCGACTACCCTTATTTTCACACGTACGAAATATAAGGCGAAAAATCTTGCCCGGCAACTGCAGAAATCCGGCCATAAAGCTACATCACTGCAGGGCAACCTGTCGCAAAACCAGAGAAAGCTGGCCATGGATGGTTTCAAAACCGGCAAATTCAACATTATGGTTGCCACTGACATTGCTGCACGGGGAATTGACGTCTCCGGGATCTCCCATGTCGTCAACTACGATGTTCCCGATACTGCTGAGGCCTACACCCACAGGACCGGACGTACCGGCAGGGCTGAACAGACCGGTGAAGCCTTTACTTTTATGACCTCTGCCGACGGCAGGATCATTCAGATGGTTGAGCGCAACCTCGGCCAAAAAATACGCCGCGAGATTATTGCCGATTTTGATTGCGGTAATGACGCTCCTGCTTCAACTCCCCGAACCCGCACCAAGACCCGTACACCAAAGGGAGCAAAACGCAAGTCAGCATCAAAACGCCAAAAAAACAGAAAAGCCCGCTATCGGACGGCTTAACTTGATTTTGCCACATTATATATTTTATAGAAGCTGACTATTCAGGCTGCATACCGGATTCCCAACAGGAATCCGGCTTGTGTAAGCAAACTATGCAGCCTTAAACCCAGGTCTTTTACGACGACTCATCCCGCCTCGTCTGGACCTGGTTGTGGAGTGATTGATTCGAGGGGCTACCTTAATAGAAACTATTTTACCATTGATCGTAGCCTGCTGAAAGGCACCAAGTATTTGTGGGATAAATCTGCTGTCTGCTTCAAGTAGAGCCGTATTTCGTTTAATTTCAATCTTTCCGACTTTAATCCGGCCAACCCCGGGAATGCTATTTATCTTGCCAATCAATTCCTTGGGCATAATCCCTTGACGGCGGCCGACATTGAGAAAAAACCGAGTAAACTTCTGCCTGCGGTTTGCTTTACCGGCAACCTCACCGGTCTGTTGCTCTCTTTTACCATGCCGGGTGTTTGCTGCATTACGTACATTAAGGTCCGGAGCATTTTTGTAATAGTTAAGGAACCGGTTAAACTCCAAAGAGACAAACTGTTTGATAAGCTCTTCGCGACTTAAGTGTGCAAGTTTTTCTGAAATTTCTGCGTACAGAGGATCAATCTGATCATGATTGACCTCAACTTTCGTGACAACATCAATTAAGCTGACCAACTGAGTTTTACAAATCTCCTCTCCTGAAGGAATACGGCACTGCTTAAATTTCTTTTTAATTCGTTTCTCAATCTGCCTGATCTTATACTGTTCCTTCATATTGATAATTGCAATTGATATGCCGGCACGTCCTGCCCGACCGGTACGACCGCTTCTGTGAGTATAACCGCCGGCATCATCGGGCAGATTATAATTGATCACATGGGTCAGGTCATTAACATCAAGGCCGCGGGCAGCTACATCAGTTGCCACCAGCAGTTGCAAATTCCTGCTGCGGAATTTCTTCATCACCTGATCTCGCTGAGCCTGGGACAACTCTCCATGCAGGGCATCGGCATTGTAACCGTCCTGTATCAACTTGTCGGCGACCTCCTGGGTCTCCCGCCGCGTACGACAAAAAATAATCGAATAAATTTCAGGGCAATTATCAACGATTCGCTTCAGCGCAAGGTAGCGATTACGGGCATGGACCATGTAATACTCATGCGTTACATTTTCCGCGCCTGCATTGCGTTTACCGATTGTCAGTTCAACAGGATCAGACATATACTTAGAAGCTATTGCTGCAACTTCCCTGGACATGGTTGCCGAAAACAACAGGGTATTTTTTTCTGCGGGTGTCTGTGCCAGTATGGAGTTTAATTCATCCCGAAAACCCATTTGCAGCATTTCATCAGCTTCATCAAAAACCACATACCGTACAGCGGAGATGTCAACGCGACCTCGCCTGATCAAGTCATTTAAGCGGCCAGGGGTTGCAACAATAATTTGAACACCTTTACGCAGGGCTTTGATCTGTTGTTCAATACTTGATCCGCCGTAAACCGGTAATACTTTTAACCCACTGACATAGCGGGCAAAATCAGCCAAGTCCCCAGCAACCTGTACACAAAGTTCCCGCGTAGGGCACAGAATCAGCGCTTGAGTCTGCTTACTTTTCAAATCCGTCAGCTGAATCAACGGCAGGCCGAACGCTCCTGTTTTCCCTGTTCCGGTCTGTGCCAACCCTACCAGGTCAACCTGTTGTTCAAGCATTAATGGAATAACCTGGGCCTGAACCGGGGTTGGCTCCTGGAATCCTAAGGATGACAGCCCCTTAAGGAGATCATGGCTGATAGCAAAATCTGCAAATGTCTTCATAATATATCTTCTCTTGGTTTAGAAATTGCACAGTGGTATCACCATGATACAACAAAGGCGCAGGTTGCTGAAAACGCCCTGCATTGTAAAGGGTATTAATAAAAAAGTGGAAGGAATGGAAAAAAAGGATTTCGTCTCTAACCCGCATATTTCACAAGTCGAGGCGGCTGCAGATGCGCTGAGCGCAGGAGTAGGCTATAGTTGCCTATGCCTGCTCCTGCAGCGACAAAGCAGGTGCGGTCGCATCGGCTTGCCTTCGGTGAACACTTTGCAAATTTAAAGTAGGGAATAATGCACAATTTTATCATATTATTTACAGAGGTTACCTTAAATTGAGCAAAGTGTTCATGAAATATGCGGGCTAAAACAGTGCCTTCAAGGCTACATACACGACAAGCCCCACACCTATGGAGCTGTACATGAGCAGTCAGGGGATGCAGTCACTGCCAAAGCGCTTCATGATCAGGATAAAAACAATAATCCCGCACGCGATGGCTATACCGATATAGATCAGCTCTTTCATATTACTCACCGTACCTCAGGAACGGAGACAAAAGGGGCTACGCACGGATTCTGGCATCTTTCTGTTTGCGCAGCCGGATAATTTTGGGTGTAATCTCTACCAACTCATCATCATTTATGTACGATATGCAGTCTTCCAGGCTCATGTCAAGGGGGGGCGTGAGAATAACAGCCTCATCCGAACCAGACGCCCGCATATTAGTCAACTTTTTGCCCTTGGCCGGATTCACTACCAGGTCGGCCGGTCGGGCGTTCTCACCGATAATCTGTCCCTTGTACAGATCCTGTCCCGGACCGATGAACAGGGTGCCGCGCTCCTGCAGGTTGAACAGGGCATAGGCCACGCTGGTGCAGTTCTCCTTGACAATCATCACCCCATTCTGGCGGTTCTGGAGCTCACCTGCATAGGGACCCCACTCGGCAAACACGTAATTCATCACACCCATGCCCCGGGTGTCGGTCATAAACTCGGAACGATAACCCAGCAGGCCACGGGTGGGCACCTTGAAGATCATGCGCGACATCTCGTTTTCAACCTGCATGTCCATCAAAATCCCCTTTAGCTTGCCCAGTTTCTCAATGACCACTCCCTGGTACTGTTCATCCACGTCAACGGTCAGTTCTTCGTAAGGTTCAACGGTATTGCCTTCCTCCTTCCGCATTATGACGTGCGGCCGGGTTACCTGGAACTCATAGCCTTCCCGCCGCATCTTCTCGATCAGGATGGAAAGATGCAGTTCACCGCGACCGGATACCCTGAAACCGACTCCCTCGGTAAGCGGTTCGACCTGCAGGGCGACATCGGCCAGGATTTCCCGGTTGAGACGCTCATCCAGGTGACGCGAGGTAACAAATTTTCCATCCTGACCGGCAAAGGGCGAGTCATTGGGGACAAAGTGCATGGAAATAGTAGGCGGATCAATCTCGATCAGCGGCAGAGGACGTGGATCATCAGGGTCTGTAAAGGTCACCCCGACCGTAACATCTTCCATTCCTGCCACGGCAACGATATCACCGGTTGAAGCACTCTCTACCGGTACCTGCTGGTCACCTGTAAAAGAAAATATCTTGTTGATGCGCACCGGCTTGATGGAACCATCCCGCCGGGCAACGACGACGCTGTCATTTAAATGCAGCCTGCCGTTAACCAGGCGGCCGATACCGAGCCTGCCGAGATACGGCGAATAATCAATGGTGTTGATCTGTAACTGCAGAGGACCGGAGGGATCACCTGCAGGAGGAGGCACATGGTTGACAATCATCTCTGAAACCAACTCCATGCCCTCACCAACCACAGCCGGATCGTCAGGATCAGCCACCATGTACCCTTCCTTGGCCGAGCCATAGACCACGGGAAAATCAAGGGTGTCATCCGGGGCATCCAAGCGGGCGAGCAGATCAAACACCTCATCAACCACCCATTCGCAGCGGGCAGCCTTTTTGTCGATCTTGTTAACCAGCACCAGGATGGGCAGGTTTGCAGCCAGGGCCTTTTTAACCACGAAAAAGGTCTGCGGCATGGGGCCTTCCTGAGCATCCACCAGCAAAACAGCACCATCGGCCATGCGCAGGACACGTTCCACCTGGCCGCCGAAATCGGCATGACCCGGAGTATCAATAATATTTATTTTATAGTCACCAAAAAGATAAGACCCGTTTTTTGAGGCAATGGTGATACCACGCTCCCGTTCAAGGTCCATGGAATCCATGAGCCGTTCCGCCACTTGCTGATTATCGCGAAACATGCCGCTCTGGCGAAATAACTGGTCAACCAGGGTGGTTTTACCGTGGTCAACGTGAGCAATGATCGCCACATTTCTGATCTTATCCTGATTCATTCCAACTCCTGTACAAAAAAAGGTGCATCGTCACACCTGTAAGTCCAACAAAAAATTGCAGACTGTACAGCAGGAACAACAAAAAGACAAGGAGATTGATTGATGGGGCGAAAAGGGATTGATACCGCCGCACCCCCTGTATCAACTGCTCATCAGCCTACCAGATTGACCAAAAAAAGACTCAACAGCGGGAAATAGGTGATGATAACAAGGGTTACCATCAACAAGGCCAGAAACGGCAGCGTGGCCCCGTACAGCTGAATCACCGGCCGTTCAAACTTATAGCTGGCCAGAAAGAGATTCAGCCCCACCGGCGGGGTACAGTAGCCGATCTGCAGATTGGTCAAAAAGATGATGCCGAGATGCACCAGGTTGACCTCGTAGCCTCTGGCAATGGGGACGATAAGCGGCACCACCAGCACCAGGGCGGAAAAAATATCTAACATGGAACCGACAATCAGCAGAAATATATTGAGCAGCAGGAGAAAGGTATATTTGCTGGAAATATACTGACGGATAAACTCAAAAAGTCGCATGGGCACTTCCTGGTCCACCAGAAAATTTGTCGAGGCCATGGAGGCGGCAAGAATAACCAGGATGCCGCCAAAGAGCATCATTGACTTGACCATGATAGCGGGCAGTTGTTTAAGCTGAATATCCCGGTAGAAAAACACCTCTACTATCAACACGTAAAAGGCCGTGATAGCAGCGGCTTCTCCGGCAACAAGGAAGCCGCCGTAAATACCGCCCAGAACAAGAAAGGGCAGCGGCAGTTCCCATATTGCCTCCCTGAGCCCGGCAATGATTGCGCGGGAACTGGTCCGGGTTTGCGCCCTGGCTTGCGCTGGATTCTTGACCATGGAGTACACAACAAGAAAGGTAAGCATGACCAGGCCAGGTAGAATACCGGCGAGAAACAGATGATCAATCCTGGTGCCGGCGATCACGCCATACAAAATAAGCGGCAGGCTGGGTGGAAACAGCAGACCGAGGCTGCCTGAGGAGGTAATCAAACCCAGGGCAAATTTTTCAGAGTAGTTATCCTGGACAAGTGCCGGAAAAAGGAGGCCACCCAAGGCAAAAATAGTTACCCCGGAGGCACCGGTAAAGGCGGTGAAGACAGCACAGACCAACAGCGCTACAACTGCCAGCCCGCCCGGCATCCAGCCAAGCAGCAGGTGCGACAGCTTCAGCATGCGCTGGGGAGCCTTACTTTCCGACAGCAGGGTACCGGCAAAGATAAAAAGCGGCAGGGCCAGCAGCAGCGGCGTATCCGCTAAGCGCGACATCTCAATAATGACCACGGAAACATCGATGCCCACGCTGTAAAAAGAGATCAGTGCAAGGGCAGAAATAACGATGAACAGCGGACTGCCGATCAGGGCCAGCGCCAGGGTGAAAAGTTTCAGGAGGTTCAAGGAGCGGGCTCCGGCTCTGTTTCCTGCCCGCCTGGTCTTGAGAAGAGCATTTGAACGTCTTTGATAAGAGCCAGCAGAAAATGCACCGTGATCAGGAAAAAGGCCAGGGGGAAGATCAGATTCCATACCCATGAGGGCAGGGACAGGAGTGAAGATCCGCCAAAGGAAGCCTCGTTGCGGACAAAGACAATTGCCGCCCAGGTAAGGGAACCGGTCACAAGACAGGAGAAGAGATCAAGTGCCAGCTGCAGCCATGGCTTGATCTGTTGCGGGGCAAGATAACCGACTACATCAATAGCAATATGTTTGCGCTCTCTTGTCGCCACCACCGCCCCCAACATGCCGCTCCAAAGCACAAGGTAGCGAAGCAGAGGGTCGGCCCAGAGCAGGCCGCTGGAAAAAAAAGTCCGCAAGCCGATCTGCAGACAGGCGAGACCGATCATAGCTGTCAGCAACAGGCAGAGAAAACCGTCAAGCAGCCATTTACATATTATCGATATTCGGGGGCCGGCCTGCTTTTTTCCCATGAAACATCCCGGTGTGCATTATTGGCTGCTTTTCTTTGTCGTCTTGCTGCGAAAATCTTCCAGCAGTTTCAGGGTGAGTTCATAACTCTGCTTGCTGAAGGCCTTATTTCCCATACGCTGGACTGTTTCATCCCGTTTCTCTATCAGTTTTTTTGCATCAATCGGATCCGGCAC
This sequence comes from Thermodesulfobacteriota bacterium, assembly GCA_034660835.1. Lineage (GTDB taxonomy): Bacteria > Desulfobacterota > Desulfobulbia > Desulfobulbales > Desulfobulbaceae > Desulfobulbus_C. The sequence continues at coordinate 6,494 of JAYEKB010000426.1, read as the reverse complement.
AACCAGGGAAACACCGTTATCCAACAGGACCTGACGGGACTCCCGGTTGCTTGTCCGGGTATCCTGGATGAGCAGGTCAAAATGTTTTTTAGCCGTTGATTTGATCAGTTTTCTGTAATTTTCAGGCAAACGGGAAAATTTCTTGCGATCAAGCAGAAAGGTTCCATAGGCATAGCCAAAGGGAATATCTGATATATAGACGGTCTTGGTAAACCATTGCAGGACGATTGCGCCATACAGAGAATTAAAAACCGTCTCTACCATACCGGTTTGCAAAGAGGTGAGGACATCAGGAATTGAAAGGGGAATCGGGGTGATGCCAAGGGTATCCAGGTAGGCAATGGATATTGGATCTCCTTCGGGTGCCCAGGTTTTACTGCGCTGGAGTTGCGGCAGGGTTGAAATTGGAATCGTGGACATGGAATAGACAAATCCAACCTCGGTCAGGGCAATAAATTCCAGACCCTTTTTGGCAAAGGCCGCATTGAAATACTCGCGTAACCCTGCCTTTACCTTATCCACCTCGTCGTAGGATTGAAAGAGAAATGGGATACCCATAACTCTGAAATCGGGAACCACTGAGCCGATGCCGGTCATGGTAAAGCCGCCGCCATGCAGCTGGCCGATCTGCATTTTACGGTACATGGCCCGGTCATCCCCCATAATGCCTCCGGCATAGATTTTAAACCCTATTTCGCCGTTGGTTTTTTCCCCTACTTCGCTGGCAAAGTCGTGAAAACGTTTGGTCCAGATGCTGCCTTCAGGAGCAATGGTTGCCACCTTAAAGGTATATTTTGCCCCTGCCAGTGCGGGACTGCCGAGCAACAGGACAAGAACCAGGAACAATGAAGACTGCAACCATCTGTTAAGTAACGGCACGTTGTTCTCCAACACCGGATAATCCGGTGGTTAAAGGTTCAAATCGATGTCAAATTACCATGAAACCCAGAAAAACTCTGAAAAATACTGCGCCCAGTCCCTTGGGCGATTTGAGGCTGATGGTGCCATGTCCAGAGCATTTCGGCCAGAGGACTGGCCTCCTACAACAAGAGACAAATTCAAATGATTTGCTGAGTGCATGCATTTGATGTACTGAGTTTCGTGTTAATCTAAAAAATTGTGTCAAAAAAACAGCTCAGCCTGCTCAAGAAGTTGTGCTGCCCTCCGTTTTGCCACCTGATTAACCAAGGCAATATCTTGTCGTTTTTCCGATGGAAAGGCAATTACCTCCTGTAAAAGCTGCTCAAACAAATCCCGATTATAGGTCATTTTTGCATAGGTCTCTGCAAAGGCTACCTGGGTTGGCAGAAATTCCCTGTTGCCGATTGCCAGCGCCTTTTCAAAATGCGCTTGGCTCTGGTCGGGTTTACCGCCAAGAAGCGGAGGCTTGGAACCGTAATAAACTCCCAGAAAAACATGGCCTCCCCCCTGGTAATACGTTTCATCCAGTTCAACCAGACGCAGCATCATCTGTTCAACCCTGACCAGCTGTGCCATGGAGGCAGGTGATCCCCCCTGGTAGCGAATCCAGGTTGCCCAGCCGTTACCGGCCCAGAAAAGAGCCGGCACATCATTTGTATCCATTTCAGCCAGCGTCTGCCGGAAATCGGGCAGGGGCGTGACAGCAGTGATAGAGCGGTGACTTTTCCGGGACAAAAAGGCCAGACCGTATTTTTTTGCCTTTTCACTGACAACTGCCGCCCGCTCGGGCCTGCCGCAGGCATCAAGAGCCGCAGTATAGGCGGTAAAGGCCTGCGTTGCCGTCAGGAGCAGGGATTCATCATCTGGGTTTGATGCCAGCATACTGTCGATCATCAGCAGAAAGGCCGGGGTCCCGTCACAGACAAGCTCAAGATCAGTCTGCTGCTGCAGGTTATCGACTGTCGGCTGCATAATCGAGCCCACAATCATCCTGGTGCAGCCACCTGCACCAAAAAGAAAAAGAAGAAAAATGATTGCCCGGAGATATGATTTCATTATAACTTATTATAATGACTGGAGCCCCAACCTGTCAATGCAGAGCAAAAAATCTCAGGAAGAATCTGCTGTTTCTGTTTTCATGTAGATATTGAAGATTGCCACTGTCAGTCAATGGAACGGCCTTTCACGACAAGAATAGAAAACCGTGGTGCGTCCCCTATTTCGTGCTATTTCGCGTTTTTTGCAATCAATTGGATGAGGACTTATAGTTCGGATTCGGAGTCAGGTGAAGAGTCCAGCTTCCTCCCCCTGCATATGCAGTGCCTCCAACTGCATTAAATCCAATACTTGCTCCATCAGTAGTCAGCGCCTCTGACTTATCGAATGAGTATTCACTGTCTGTCCAATTAATAGGTATGTTAATGTTATAAAACTCTAGCCAAGTTTTCGTTTCATCATCCCAAGCCCAGTATGTGAGAGTCTCAAGCCCCATAGGCATGGGGGCAACAATACAAACATTGTTATTACACGTGCCTGTGGGGGTAAAGTCAATATAGCCGTTGCGTCTGATCCGGCCATCCCCGTTATTTTCATCAGAGTCATAACGCAGAGTGGCTGTGGTTCCGGTTAATATTCCCTTACCCAAAGCCATGACAACTTTAATATCTGAGGTTGCCGACTCGTCAAATGTAGGCATTAAATTGCTGGTAAGATGCAGCTTGAGGGTTCCAATATACTTGCTTATCGTGTCATCTTGTGACGATTGGGAACGTGGAACAGTAAAAAGGATCCAAGGAAATTTTTCTTGATTTGAGGCAATGGTGCTTGCCGGAAAAAATAGCACTGTCAAAAAATAAAGAAGCGTAGCAAACCTGCCAATCTGTTGTAAAAGATTCCGTTCTGCCATGGTGCCCTCCGCTGTAGTAATTCAGGATCTGAAAGTCACTCCTTGCATGTCGCACATTTCAAGCTGTAGAAGTTCTGGTTTACCCCGAACAGAGCCAATAATTGATGATTTCATGAATTCTTGCCAAGTGTCCAATATTGCTAATACAAGGCCCTATACCCGATAAAGTCATCAATTTTCACCTTCTTTCCGGACAAGCAAAGAATCATTTTTTTGTTTACAGTTCATTATGATCATATACTCAAAATTATAGTGAGTCAAGACAACAGCATGACATCCCACCCGATTTTCAACAAAATCACTGAAAACAGTTCAGCACAGGACTTTCTGCTGGGAGGAAACTGATTTCGTTTGAAATAATAAATGGCAATAATTGCATATGATTATGGTCAGAGTATAATTAAATTTTGTTCTCATACAGGAAACTTTTACCAGATCTTGTTTCCTGTGTTGAATGGCCAGAGGAATTCTCTTCATTTTACTGGTCAATACCCGTTTTGCCTTCCTGCTGTATCAAAACATATGTGATAATTTACAATGCCCCCTCCTGATTCAGCCATTCAGACTCTGTGTCTTTATGCAAAGTTTGCGACAACATTCGAACAAATACCCACTCACTGTCAGTTGACAAATCCGATTTGAAACGATAGCCGTCCCTGTTGAAATCCTGCAGGTCTATTGGCCTGGTAATCCTGTTCTGGATGACGAAATCAACCATGGCTCCCCTGGCCCGTTTGGCGTAGATGGCTATGGTTTTCAGTTTTCCCTCTTTTTCCTGTTTAAAGGAAAGAGTCAGAATATCTGCATGCAGCTCTTTTTTGCGGGTAACCTTGAAGTACTCTGCCGACGCCAGGTTGATCAGCACCGGCTGTGGATCATCAGACAGCTCGTTGTTCAATTTTCGGGTAACAAGATCTCCCCAGAAGCTGTACAGGTTTTTTGCATCTCCAACAGCAAGTTTGGTTGCCATTTCCAGCCGGTACGGTTGCATCAGGTCTAAGGGGCGCAGCATGCCGTACAGGCCGGACAAGATACGCAGGTGCTGCTGCGCATGTGTGAGCTGCTCATCCGAATAGCTGTCCACAGCCATGGGGTTAAACTGGTCACCCCGGAACATGAGCAGGGCCTTGCGACTATTATCTGGTGTGAAAGGGAACTGAAAATTCTGAAAGCGTTGATAGTTGAGTGCAGCAAGCTTGTCACTCATTTTCATTAATGCTGCCAGCTGCGATTGATCAAGCTGTTTCAGCCTCCTGACGAGCTGCTCTGTTTTATCTATAAAGAATGGCTGACTGTACTCACCACGAATGGGAACATCAGATTCCTGGGTCTTGGAGGGGGAGATAATTAGCAGCATGGTTAACGGCAGGGGTTAGGGATTAGGGATTAGGGAACAGGAAAAGCAAAAAACGAGCAAATTGAGCATATACGTAGACCGCTCTTGTCGTTTGATATCTCATCCTCTGTGTCCCCTGTGGACTCTGTGGTAAAATTCACTTCTTTTTCCTTGGTTTGACTCTTGCCGTAGCAACGGCTTTCCAGGGTTCTTCGGGCCAATGGTGTTTGGGATAGCGGCCTTTGAGTTCTTTACGCACCTCAAAATAGCTTGAGTCCCAAAAGCCGCGCAAATCCCGGGTTACCTGCACAGGTCTCCTTGCCGGGGAGAGCAGGTGCAGCAGCACCTGTATCCTGCCCCGGCAGACTGTAGGCGTTTGGGCAAGACCGAACATTTCCTGCAGACGAACGGCAAGTACGGGCGGTTGGCCGGCCTGGTACTGCAGTTTAACACGTGATCCACTGGGTACCTGAAGATGGGTGGGTGCGTCACGATCGAGTAGTTGCTGCTGCCGGAAATCCAGGCCGGCAAGCAGGATCCGCTCAAGATTAAGCAAGCCGCATCCCTTTATATTTCGTACGCCATGCAGATACGGCCCCAGCCACTGTTCAAGCCCGTCCTGCAGGGCACCATTTGAAAAATCCGGCCAATTCCCTTCAGGCTGCCACTCGCCGAGACAACCCACCCGTGCCTGCAGCAGTCGGGCAGCCGGCGTCCAGGGCAGAACCTCCAACCCGAGTTCACGAATTCCGATAACCAGGGCAGCCTGTACTGCTTCCTGGTCAGGATCAAGACTTCTCTTCTCTGCAACAACCAACTCTCCAAGACAAGTGCAGTGACGGCTGATCACCGACTGGGTTTTACTGTCCCAGAACACCTCTTCCCGTTCTGCCAACTCACCTGCAAACAGCTCCTCTACTTCATTTAGTTCAATAGATGCGGCCAGGAAGATACGGCCGTCACGACTGCGCACGTTCTGAGAGGCCACCACAAGCCACTCTGATGCGGCCAGGGGATCATGCTCCTGCAATCGCCCGCCTCGACCGGTCGCCAGCTTATAACTCCGGCCGTTACCTGTACGTCTTTTTCCGATCCGGTCCGGATAGGCCAGTCCAAGCAGGCCGCCAGTGGACAGGGGATGCGCCTGTTTCTGTTTCGTATTCTTGAGACGGTCCGTTAACTGGCGGCTCACCCGGTCAACCTGGGCGCAGCCGCCCGGATGTCCTCCCATGCTGCGGACAGCTGCCATGCCCTGGCTGCGGAACCGCTGCAAACAGTAAAGCCGGTTGTCAAGGTCTGCGCTGTCACTTCTCGGCAGCAAATCACGCTCCGAGAGCAGGGCTGCCAGGTCAACGGCTTGTTTCCTGTTCCTGCTGCCGGCCAACAGCACCATCCTGGCCAGACGGGGATGCAGGGGAAGAGCAGCCATCTGCCGACCCAGCAACGTTATCAACCCCACGGAATCCAGACCGCCGAGCCGGACCAGCAATTCCTTTCCCTGCTGAAAGGAGGACCCGGGAGGAGAGTCCAGCCAGGAGAGCTGGGCAGTATCCTTCACTCCCCAGTTAGCCAGTTCCAGCACCAGGGAAGCCAGATCAGCCTGACGTATTTCGGGCAGATCAAATTCCTGCAAGCCCGCATCAACCCCCATGTTCCAGAGCCGGTAACAGATTCCCGGGCCAAGCCGTCCAGCCCTGCCGGAGCGTTGCTCAGCCGAGGCCCTGGAAATACGAACCGTGTCCAGCCGGGAAAGGCCGGAGTTAGCATCAAAACGCGGCACCCGTTTCCAGCCGCAGTCAACAACCACCGTGATCCCCTCAATGGTGACACTGGTCTCGGCAATGGTGGTTGCCAGGATGATGCGCTGCCTGCCGGTCGGATCAGGCCGGATGGCTCGTTCCTGTTCAACAGGTTTCAGACTGCCGTGCAGGGGACGAATAAGAAGATCGTCAAATCCTGCCAGTTGCTGCTGCACCCGGTTGATCTCGCCGACCCCGGGCAGAAACACCAGCATATCACCCTGCTCATGATCAAGTATTTGCCGGATCGCCCGAACAGTGGTGCGGGCAAGATGATCGGGTCTGGAGGAGTCAAACTGCGGTAAAGGGGGCAGATATTTTACCTCAACCGGATACATCCGCCCTTGACCGGTAATAACCGGGGCATTTCCAAGCAGTTTGCTGACCGGTTCCGCATCCATGGTGGCAGACATGACCAGCAGGCGAAGATCATCCCGCAGCCCAGCAATCATATCCAGGCACAGGGTAAAAGCCAGGTCCGAGTCCAGGCTGCGCTCATGGAACTCATCAAAGATGACAAGGCCGATTTCTG
>JAYEKB010000425.1:0-7234 GCA_034660835.1 Thermodesulfobacteriota bacterium | reverse complement strand
CGCAGTTTACCCGCATCATCTTTAATATATCCAAAGCTATATTCAACCTTGATTTCTTCCCCGTCAAGCGGGGTAAAAAAATAATTGCCCATGGCCACGGCGTAATTCCCGTGCAGAAAAATTGCAGCATTCTCAAAACGTACTTTAACCCATGGCTGAATTGCAAAACCGTGGTCTTCGGCATATTTTTCATTGCCCCCGACAAAATACGACAGGGCCTCTTCCCTTGTCAGCCGGAACTGCTTATCCGCAGCCTTGGTCGGCTTAAAAAGTACCGTACCTGATTGAAAATCATACAGGGTATCAATGTGGTTTTCAGCGGCCTTGCTATAATCACCCCTATCGGTAAACACTTTCCCTATGGCAACAATTCCTTCACCCCAGGCCTGCTGTGCCTGAGTAATTTCTTCAGCTGTGATCTCACCTGCTGTTGCCGACACTGTTTGTCCCATCCTTTTTCCTCCTTACGTTAATTAATTTGTAACAGGTATCTGCCAAGACAGATTTTTTAAAAATCAGTAAAATCTTACATCAGCTTTCTGGTTTTGACAACACCATTGAACAGGATATGTCATGAACTGATATGGGATAAAAAACATGCAAAACCATACGGATACGGCTCATTTCAATATGAATAGTGATTCAGAATTTATGTTTTTTCCCCTTGACTTTATTGACAGGAGCGCTATGAATTAAAGATTCACCTAAAAAAACATTTTTTCCACAAAGACACAATAACTTGCCGCTGTCAGGGAATCAGACATTTGTTTTCCTCTGCACAATCCGGGAGTAACTCTACTGTCTATGTGGTATTTTTTTTATTTTTTATTTTGTTTTAAGGAGAGAGTAACAGAATGATTTTTAGATTTTTTCCATTCCTCCTCTGGTTTAAAGGGTATAAACTGGAGGCATTTAAGCTGGACCTGATGGCCGGTATCACGGTTGCACTGGTTCTGATTCCACAGTCCATGGCCTATGCCCAGCTGGCAGGTTTGCCCGCTTATTACGGCCTTTATGCCGCTTTTCTGCCGCCCATGGTGGCAGCGCTCTTTGGTTCCAGTCGTCAACTCGGCACCGGTCCGGTTGCCGTTGTATCCCTGATGTCGGCAGCTTCCCTTGAACCGCTGGCCACAGCCGGTTCTCCTGAGTTTATTGCCTACTCCATCGTGCTGGCCCTGGTTGTTGGTATCTTTCAGTTTTCTCTTGGTGTGCTGCGCCTGGGAATGGTGGTAAACTTTCTTTCCCATCCGGTTATCAATGGTTTCACCAATGCAGCAGCCATCATCATTGCCTCTTCCCAGTTTTCCAAATTTTTTGGAGTCTACGTAGACAAGGCACCTCACCACTATGAGACCATGATGCGGGTTGCTCAAGCAGCCATGGATTATACCCATATTCCGACCCTGCTGTACGGTATTACTGCTGTGGTCATTATGGTCATCTTGAGAAAGATTAATCCGAAAATTCCTGCTGTCCTGGTGGCTGTTCTCGTTACCACTCTGATTTCCTATTTCAGCGGATTCAACAATGATGCTCATGTTGATGTGTCTGCCATCAAAGTTCACGGGATGGAGGAAAAAATTAATGAGTTCAACGAGGCTACTCTACTTATCAACGAGCATGGTGAAGAACGTGCCGGTCTTGGTAATGCTGCTGATGATCTCAAGAAGGGGGAATCAGGAGGCCATGGCGGTCCTTCGGTGGAACTCATCAAGATTGAGAGCGAGATACGAATCCTGACCTCCCATATGGATCATGCTAAAGAGGAGGCGCACCTGCTTCGTAAAGATCTCAGGCATATGAAGTTCAAAGCAGTTAAAGATGGAGAAAAGTACACCTTTTATCCCAAGGACAACATCCCCGCAGGCATGGAGACAGAAGGCGGCACCTGGCGGCTTAAACTCAAAAATGCAGTTGTTGATCCCGCTAAACTGACCCTGATGGGCGGCGGAGCTATTGTTGGCAAAATCCCTGAAGGTCTGCCAAAATTTACCATACCGGAACTTACAGCTAAAAGTTTTGTTAAGCTGCTGCCCACGGCTATCATCATTTCCCTGCTTGGTTTTATGGAAGCCATTGCCATTGCCAAGGCCATGGCAGCCAAGACCGGGCAGAAGCTTGATCCCAACCAGGAACTGGTTGGGCAGGGGCTTGCCAATATCCTGGGTTCCATCGGTTCCAGTTACGCGGTTTCCGGCTCGTTTTCCCGTTCAGCAGTCAACCTGCAGGCAGGGGCGGTCTCCGGTATTTCCTCGGTGGTTACTTCTGCGGTGGTGGTCCTTACCCTGCTCTTTTTTACCCCCTTACTTTATCATCTTCCCCAGGCCACCCTGGCTGCCGTTATCATGATGGCGGTTATCGGCCTGATCAACGTCAAAGGGTTTGTCCATTCATGGAAGGCCCAGTGGTATGATGGTGCCATCTCCATTATCAGCTTTCTGGTGACCCTGTACTTTGCCCCGCATCTCGATAAAGGGATCATGGTCGGCTTTGTCCTGTCCATGGGCATGTTCCTGTACAAGTCCATGCGTCCGGTTGTATCCGAACTCTCCCTGAACGAAGAGAATGTACTGAAAAGTTCAGAGCATTACAGACTCAAAGGTTGTCGCCATATTTCGGTGGTTCGCTTTGATGGAGCCCTGTTCTTTGCCAATGCCAGCTATCTGGATGAACAGGTAATACGATTCAGGACTGAGCATCCGGATCTGCGTTATATCCTGCTTGATGCAAGAGGTATCAATGATATGGATGCATCTGGTGAGGAGGCCCTGTCAATGATCGTCGATCGATTACGGGCAGCAAAACTCGGTTTTGCCATGAGTGGTGTTAAAGGGCAGGTCATGGCCGTTATGGAACGGACTCAGCTGTTAGATAAGATCGGTATGGAAAATCTGTATCCTGATACAAAGTCAGCTGTTGCTGATATTGTTACCAAAATTCATACAAATACTGACTTGCCCGAGAAAGGCTGTAAGAATTGTCCCCTGACAGAATACATTCCGGCAACCTAAGTGTTTCTGATCTAAAGGAAAAAAGAAAAGGCCGGACACCTCAAAGTGTCTGGCCTTTTTTGTTTCAACCGTTGGACTGTCGGCAAAAAAGAAAATACTACGTGCTTTCGGCATGGATCTGTGATTGTATTTTGATAAGGGCTATCTCAAAGAGAAAGCTAAATACTATGTAAGCAAACTACTGGAGGGAATATGCCGGGATGCAACATATTCAATGAGGAGCATCAACAACTCCTGGTAAAGTTTTTTGATCAAGTGACAGTCAAAGATCTCGAGGATCAGGCGGCTTCGCTGGCTTCTAACAGTAAAGTAGGATCTGCTCAGAGGAAATGCATCAGCTTTATTGCTGCTACCGGTTTTGATCAGGATATCATTTTGGAAAAGGTGTGCATAATCACACCAACATTAAAGGACAGCCTTAAGTCACAAGAGGAATATAAAACAGCGTTTGTTGCTCCGGGAGCAGAAGCTTTAGCGGTTGCCCTGATGTTTAAAGAATGTTTCAAGGCAGATGAAGGTCCGGGTGTGGTAAAGATCTTTACTACCAAAGACGAAGCCTTTGAATGGCTTGGCGGCAACAGACAACAGTGGAACCTGATGCGTGAACGCATCTCACAGATGTGTTTGCTGTAAACCGAGCCCGCGCCAGACCCGGTTTACAGCAGCTTTTGCCTTCAGCCATCTTTTATTGAATTACAGGAAAAAATAAGTCGCTGCCAATCCCGCCAGGGACATGGTTATAGTATAAGGGAAGGCCAGCACGACCATTCGACCATAGGAGAGTCGGATAACCGGGGCCAGGGCCGAGGTCAGCAGAAAGAGAAAGGCCGCCTGGCCGTTGGGGGTGGCAATGCTGGGAATGTTGGTTCCCGTATTGATGGAAACAGCCAGTTTGTCGAACTGGTTCATCATGGCACCTGCCTGCTCAGCAGCAGCCTGGGGCAGGGTGGCCAGTACATCCTCCCGGTGGATTTCGGCATCGGTCAGTTTCTCCATGAGTTGTTCTCCGGTCATCCCAATGTCGGGGATCGCATCAAGCATGTGAACAAAGTGCATTTTGGTTTCTGATATATAGACGGTGGCGACAAAAACATTGTCTGAAATCATGGAGAGCACACCGTTGGCAACGTAGTAGGCTACCAGCTGCATTTGTCCCTGAAACGCCAGTACATAGTCGATGACCGGAGTAAAAAGATGCTGGTCGTGAATCATGGCTACAATGGCAAAAAAGACAACCAGCAGGGCGGTAAAGGGAAGCGCCTCCTCAAAGGCTGCTCCCATCTGATGCTCTTCTACAACTCCGTTTAAAGAGGTCAGTAAAACAATAACCGACAACCCTACAATGCCAACCGCAGCAAGGTGTAAGCCCAGGGCAATAATGAGCCATAAACCCGTCAACCCCTGGATGATAAGCTTTGCCCGTCCCCTGGCCCCTCGTTTTTCTTCCATCTCAATGGCGGTCTCCAGAAGATGTGAACGAATATCCCCAGGCATCTCAACGCCATAGCCAAAGAGTTTATATTTTTCTAGCAGAGCGCAGGTTGCCAGACCAACAACAAGAACCGGCATGGAGATCGGGGCCACATTGAGAAAGAACGGCATGAAATGCCAGCCCATCTCGCTGGCAATCAGAAGATTCTGCGGTTCACCCACCAGGGTACAGACCCCGCCAAGAGCGGTACCTACAGCACCATGCATCATCAGGTTGCGAAGAAAGGCTCGGAATTGCATCAACTCCTGTCGGTGCACATCCTTGAGGGCCTTATCAGCCATCAGGTCATGGCTGGTATGCATCCCCTGCCCTGAAACATAGCGATGATAAATATTGTAGAAACCATAGGCCACGGCAATAATCACCGCCGTGACGGTCAGTGCGTCAAGAAAAGCGGATAAAAATGCCCCGGCAAAGCAGAAGAGTAGAGAAATATACACCTTTGACTGAACCCGGACCAGGATGCGGGTAAAGGTGAACTGCAGAAAATCCTTCATAAAGTAGATGCCGGCTACCATGAAGATCAGCAGCAGGATTACTTCAAAGTTTGCCAAAGCCTCATGGTAAACCGATTCAGCCTTGGTCAGGCCAATGACCACTGCTTCAATGGCAAGCAGGCCCCCCGCCGGAAGGGGATAGCATTTGAGTGCCATGGCCAGGGTGAAAATAAACTCGACAATCAAGATCCAACCGGTGATGAAAGGGCCAACGGTAAAGAGCAGGATCGGGTTGGCAACAAGAAAAGCCAGGATTGTCAGTTTGTACCATTCGGGAGCATTGCCGAGGAAGTTTCTCCTAAAGGCTTGGGGTAGAGTTTGAGGCATGGACATTTCCTTTTTTAGGGTTGCTCTGGCAGAGGGGTACACCATGTCAACAACAGAAATTGGCCCTCGTCATAAAAATACTCTGTAGTTGTAGCGAACAGTCAGCAGGGTGTCAATTCTTTTCGGTACCAATTTGAAAAGCCAGCTTTCTGAATTTGTAAGTGTCACTATTACTAAAAAATCTGGCCGTTCAGTTAGTAACTGATCGAAGCGGAGAGGGTGTTTTTTGTCGTTGAAGCATGCTTGACGAACCGAAGCGATTTTCGTACAAAGAAGACATCATTTTTATAAGTTCAGCGTTATGATTTTTAATTTAAGTCGTGAAAACAGCATGTGTCAGGTCTGTTTATTACATAGGATGTGAAAAAATGCCCTTTCCCGTAGAGAGTGCCGTCCTCTTATTACAAGAGGAAGTTGCCGCTTACCAGGTACCGGTTGTGGATCTGATTGCCGCCCAGACAAAAGATCCGTTTAAGGTTCTGGTGGCGACCATCTTGTCTGCCCGGACGAAAGATGAGGTCACAGCAGCTGCGTCCAGGCGGTTATTCAAACGGGCTGACACGGCTGATGAGCTTGACCGGCTGTCAGTGTCTGAGCTTGAAAAAATTATTTATCCCGTGGGATTTTTCCGCAACAAGGCAAAATATCTTGCCGCTCTGCCCGGTGTATTGCGAGAGGAGTTTGGCGGCAGGATTCCTGATGTGGTGGAGCAGTTGGTCAAGCTGCCTGGTGTGGGGCGCAAAACAGCCAATCTGGTGGTGGCCGTGGCCTTTAACAAGCCTGCTATCTGTGTGGATACCCATGTGCACCGTATCATGAATATCTGGGGCTATGTGCAGACCGAAACACCCCTGCAGACAGAAATGGCCCTGCGCGAGAAACTGCCTGAACAATACTGGATAACCATCAACTCTCTGCTGGTCGCCTTTGGCCAGGGAACCTGTAAGCCGCGCTTTCCGCATTGTGATCGTTGCGTGCTTGCTGATATATGTCCTCAAATCGGGGTCAAACCGCGCAAGGTGGCAGTTGATTACGGGGGGGAATCGTCGGCTTCATCAATACGCAGGTTTGTGTCCTGGAATGTGAACGGTCTGCGGGCGGCTCTGAAAAAGGGATTCCTGGACAGCCTGCATGAACTGGATGCCGAAATCTTTGCACTGCAGGAGATCAAGGCCCTGCCGGATCAGCTTCCTGATGAGGTGAAGTATATACCCGGTTACCATGCCTACTGGTATCCGGCCCGGAAAAAGGGGTATTCCGGAACAGCTGTTTTAAGCAGAAAGGAGCCGCTTGAGGTGGTTTATGGGCTGGGGAAAGAGGAGTTTGACGATGAGGGCAGGGTTTTGACTCTGGAATTTGATGATTTTTATTTCATCAATATTTACTTTCCCAATGCCCAGCATGGGTTGAAGCGAATTGTGTTTAAGCAGGATTTTAACCGGGAGGTCCTGCAGTACATGGATATGCTGGCTAAAAAAAAATCCGTGGTCCTGTGTGGTGATCTGAACGTGGCTCATAAGGAGATAGATCTGGCCAATCCCAAGGCCAATATCAAAAATCCAGGCTTTTCAGTCGAAGAACGGGCCTGGATGGATGAAGTTGTGGGTGCCGGCTATGTGGACACCTTTCGCATGTTCAACCAGGAGCCTGAACAGTATAGCTGGTGGAGTTATCGTTTTAATGCCCGGGCAAAGAATATCGGCTGGCGTATTGATTATTTTGTGGTTGATCCCGGCAGTCGGGACCGAGTCAAGGCTGCCGCCATCCATGATGATATTCTCGGATCGGACCACTGTCCTGTAAGCATTGAGTTTGTTTGATTTCAGGTAAGGGCCTGTTAAGAAATAAGTGTTGCATTTAGGCGCTCTGATTTGGGTTAGATTTGTACGATTTGATTGCACAAAACC
>JAYEKB010000424.1:4709-7285 GCA_034660835.1 Thermodesulfobacteriota bacterium | reverse complement strand
GGTCGCATCGGCTTGCCTTCGGTGAACACTTTGCAAATTTAAAGTAGGGAATAATGCGCAATTTTATCATATGATTTACAGAGGTTACCTTATAATGAGCAAAGTGTTCATGAAATATGCGGGTTAGAATGTCCTTGGAGTTGCACGCTCCAGCAAGCGTTGCAGTACGTTTGCAGAATCGTTCATCTTAGACAAAAAGATCATTGCAGCAATAATATACGGTTTGTAGCTGGCCTCTTTATACTGCGGTACACGGTAACGATCAAACACTGAGGCGTCCACCTCACCATGTTCGCAGGAAACTCCGGTGATATCAGCCGGCAGGCAATGCATGTACAGAGCAGATCCATTATAGGTGGTGGCCATAAGATCTTCTGTACAGGTCCAGTCCATATGGTTTTTATTCTGGCCAAGCAACTCCTGTTCAAGATCTTTAATACCGTCCATGTCGCCGTTGCCATACAGATCAGTACGTTTTTCCATTGCCGCAAAAGGTGCCCAGCTTTTAGGATACACAATGTCTGCATCCTGAAATGCTTCTGCCATGGAGTTTGACTTGCTGAATGTCCCGCCGGATTCGGTAGCCTGACGAGCAGCAATGGTCTCAACCTCGGGCATAACTTCATATCCTTCAGGGTGGGCAAGAGCAACATCCATTCCGAAACGGGTCATCAAGCCGATAATACCCTGGGGCACAGACAACGGTTTACCATAAGATGGGGAGTAGGCCCAGGACATGGCAATTTTTTTACCTGCCAGATTCTCAATGCCGCCAAAATGCTTAATAATGTGGAGCATATCAGACATGGACTGGGTAGGGTGGTCGATGTCGCATTGGAGGTTAACAAGGGTAGGGCGCTGCTCAAGCACTCCTTCCTTATGACCGGCCTGGACAGATTGTGCAACATTACGCATGTAAGTGTTGCCCTTGCCGATATACATATCATCGCGAATCCCGATAACATCAGCCATAAAGGAAATCATGTTGGCTGTTTCACGGACAGTCTCACCGTGGGCAATCTGTGATTTTCCCTCATCAAGATCCTGTACCTCAAGACCCAGCAAGTTGCAGGCACTGGTAAAACTGAAGCGGGTACGGGTGGAGTTGTCGCGAAACAGGGAAACACCCAAACCCGAATCAAAGACACGGCTGGAAATATTCTGTTCACGCATGCCCCGCAGAATTTCTGCCACGGTAAAGGTGGCGCTGATCTCATCCGTTGATTTTTTCCAGGTCAGGAGAAAATCGTTGTTATACATATTTTTATAATCAAGGGTGGAAAGTTCCCTGATTAATTGTTCAAGTTCTGGTTTGTCCATTATTTCTCCTGATATTTACCTATGGAATGATTTGAGTTCCTTTTCCGTAACGAATAGCTTCGCCGATATTTTCGGGGTTAGTGATGATTACTTTTTGGCCGCCGTTTTTTATAAAACCTATAGCAGCTTCTATTTTAGGGGCCATGGAACCCGGTGCAAAATGGCCGTCATGAAGATATTTCTCCATCTCTTCCACTGTTACCTGACCAAGAGGTTTTTCATCAACAGTACCAAAGTTGAGCATAACCTGCTCAACAGCAGTGGAAATTACAAGTAGAGGTGCACGAAGGTTGGTGGCCAGAAGTGAGGCTGTCTTATCTTTGTCAATGACAGCATCTACACTTGTGAGGCCAATATCACTCCGAACAACCGGCACCCCGCCACCTCCGGCAGTGACTACATGATAATCGCTTTTCAGAAGAGCAACAACAGCCTCTTCTTCTACTATTTTTAGAGGAACAGGCGAGGCAACTACCCTGCGATAACCTCGATTCGCATCTTGTTTTAATTTCCAGTCAGGATGTTGTTTTTTAAGTGTAGGAAGCTGCTCTTCAAGATAAAATTCACCGATTGGTTTATCAGGAACAATAAAGCCTGGGTCCGTTGGACTGACTTCAACCTGGGTGACAATGGTCACAGCTTTTGCAGTCAGTTTACGTTTTTCCAGCTCATCAGCGAGCGCCTGCTGAATCTGAAGTCCGATGGCTCCCTGGGTGTCTGCAACGCAGGAACTTAAGGGAACAATGTGCAGTCCAATCTGGTTACGGGCAATTTCCGAACGGAGCATGATGAAACCGACCTGTGGGCCATTTCCATGGGTAATAACCAGCTGATAGTCCAATTCAACAAGATCGACAAGGTGTTTGATCGTCTCACAAATGGCATTGTACTGATCTTCTACAGTGCGTTTTTCCTTGTGTTGAATAAGGGAGTTGCCCCCAATGGCAATGACTGCAAGTTGTTTCTTCACAATGGATATGCCCTTAGATGGGAAAAGAAATTCGGAATTCGAAGCACGAAATTCGAAACAATTTCGAAATAAAAAAATCTAAACAACTACAAACAACAATAAAGATATCGTCACTTCTCAATAACTGGAGGCTAAGGTTTTTTGTAGGAGCCCAGTCCTCTGGGCGATTGTTGGCTTACAGCATTATGCCAGCATCTTTATCGCCCTGGGGACAGGGCTCCTACTGGGCGTCACAGTTTTACCACCATTTATTGAGAAGTTACAAGATATCAGGATAACCGGTTGT
>JAYEKB010000424.1:0-4609 GCA_034660835.1 Thermodesulfobacteriota bacterium | reverse complement strand
TTGTCTTTTATTGTTTCGTATTTCGATATTCGTATTTCGTATTTTTGCCTTATCTTGAACAGACCTTTTCAATCAGCCATTAACATAAACACTTGGCAAGGCTGCGTATAAAGCTGCGCAGCGTACAAGATCCGCCTTCCAGGTTTTCTCGTTTGGTGCGTGCGCCTGGGCTTCTTTCCCGGGGCCAAAACCGACTGTAGGGATGTCATGCATACCGGTGATCGCCACACCATTTGTGGAAAAAGTCCACTTATCGATGCGGGGGGCGGTTTTGAAAAGTAACGAATAGGCCGCAGCTGTCGCCTGAACCGCAGGGTGATCTTCTGCAACAACCCAGGATGGGAAATAGCAGTCAGTGGGATAGACAAGACCAGTGTAAGCTGGAGTGTCGTATTTATACATTGTTACCTTGGCATTAGCTGCTTTTGCTGCAGGAAGCTCTGCAATCTGGGCCAGGGCATATTCCTGATTCTCTCCAACCGTCAGCCGCCTGTCAATGGAGATTGCACAGCCATCGGCCACAGCACAACGAGAGGGAGATGTGTAGAATATCTGGGAAACAGTGAGTGATCCTTTGCCAAGGAAATCATCGTCTTTAAGCTCGGTGTGCAGCACTTCCAGCTCATTCAAGATTTTTGCCATTTTAAAGATAGCATTGTCACCTCGTTCAGGCGCGGAACCGTGGGAGGAAATACCTTCAACATCAACACGGATTTCCATGCGGCCACGCTGACCACGGTAAATTCCACCATCGGTTGGTTCGGTGGAGACCACAAATTCCGGTTTCAGACCCAGTTCTCTAATGATGTACTGCCAGCACAATCCATCACAATCTTCTTCCTGGACGGTTCCGGTCATAACAACTGTGTAATCACCCGCAAGGTCGAGCTCTTTGATGATTCTACCGGCATAGACCATGGATGCCATACCGCCTTCCTGGTCGGAAGTGCCCCGGCCACCAATGCATTCATCGTCCTCAAAGCCGTCAAAGGGATCAAAATCCCAGTTCCCGGCAACGCCGACCCCAACAGTATCGATATGGGCATCAAAGGCGATCAGGCGCGAACCGGATCCGATATAGCCAAGAACATTGCCCATGGGATCGATTTCAACTTTATCAAAACCTACCTTTTCCATCTCTTCTTTAATGCGGAGCACAACCTTTTCTTCAGCACAGCTTTCGCTGGGGATGGCGACCATATCCCGCAGGAATCTGGTCATTTCCGGTTCATATTTTTTAGCAAGTTCATTTATTATATCAAAATCAAGTGCGGCCATTTGTCTTTGTACTCTCTTGTTATGGAAATGGAATTGTGAACGGTTATTTGAACACGCATTATTTTACAAAAAGTATAAAAAATGTCAATTCATTTATAGGTAAACACTCCTTTAGTCGGACTCGAATGTTTTCATGTTATATTTGAAAAATGCGTTATTTAGCTGAGAAGCAGAGATTTATGCTCTGTTAAATAGTACGAAAAACCGATTCTAAACAATTTTTTCCTTGTCAGGACAACTTTAAAAAATTATAAAAAATAGAAGCAGTATTGTAAAAATTATCTAATCCAAGGAGAGATAGCATGTCTAAGAAAATCATCAGCACACAAAATGCCCCGGCAGCAATTGGCCCTTATTCCCAGGCTGTTCAGCATGGTGACACCATATACGTATCCGGCCAGCTTCCATTGAATCCCGAAACAAAAAAAATGGATGATGATGTCTCCAAACAGACTGAGCAAAGTATGAAGAATATTAAAGCAATTCTGCAAGAGGTCGGTTCCTCGATGGAAAATATTATTCGTTGCGGAATTTTTGTAACTGACCTGGCCGATTTTGCTACGGTGAATGAGATGTATGCAAGCTTTTTTGAGGGCAATTACCCGGCCCGCGCTACTGTTCAGGTTGCCGCACTGCCGCTGGGTGCTAAAGTTGAGATTGATGCGATTGCTGCTGCGTAGGAGAAGAAATCTATGCCCATAGACTATGTTTTTAATAACAACATTAAAAAGCCGGGAGAAGGTACCAGTCTCGACATCCTCACATCTGATGAAGCAGAAAAGGCCCGTGCGTACCATAAAAGTTTCAAAGAGTATGAGCCCACTCCACTTGTTGCTCTGCCCAACCTTGCGAAGTATCTCGGCATAGGAAAACTTTTTGTTAAAGACGAGTCTTCCCGTTTTGGCCTGAACGCGTTCAAGGTGCTTGGTGCATCCTATGCCATTGCTCGTTATCTGGCGGAAAAACTCGGACAAGATATTTCCGAGATCTCTTATGAAGAGCTGCGCTCAGATGAGGTTCGCAAAAAACTTGGCAATATCACCTTTACCACCGCCACTGACGGAAATCATGGTCGTGCGGTTGCATGGGCGGCTAAGCAACTGAGGCAAAAGGCTGTTGTCTATATGCCGAAAGGTTCTGATCCGGTGAGGTTGAAAAATATTCAGGAGCTGGGTGCTCAAGCATCCATTACAGATTTGAACTATGATGATGCGGTTCGTCTGTCTGAAAAGAAGGCAGAAGAGCACGGTTGGGTTATTGTTCAGGATACCGCCTGGCCAGGATATGAAGCTATGCCAACCTGGATCATGCAGGGCTATGCAACCTTGGCCGTTGAGGCGCTGGAGCAGCTCAAAGAACAAGGATCTGCTGCTCCTACGCATGTGTTTCTCCAGGCCGGAGTTGGTTCGTTTGCCGGTGGCGTGCTTGGTTTTTTTGCCTCAAGTCTTGAAAAAATGCCGATGGTAACAATCGTTGAACCTGAAAAAGCAAATTGCATTTATACGTCTGCCAAAATTGGTGACGGTAAAGCCCATAATGTGACTGGTGAACTTGATACTCTCATGGCAGGTCTTGCCTGTGGCGAGCCCAATACCATCAGCTGGGAACTGTTGCGTGACTATGCTGCCGCCTACGTTTCCTGTCCTGATTATCTTGCCGCCACCGGGATGCGTGTCCTGGCTACCCCGTTGAAAGGTGACGATGTGGTGATCTCCGGCGAGTCCGGAGCCGTTACCACCGGCCTGCTCCATTTACTGATGGAATCTAAAACAGGCAATGCTGCTGACCTGCGTAAACAGCTTGGATTGAATGGGGACTCCATTGTGCTGCTTGTCAGCACTGAAGGCAATACCTCTCCCCGTGCTTTTCGGGATGCGGTATGGTACGGAGAATACAGGGATCAGGAAGAAAGTCGGAATAAAAAGTAGTTACATTTATGGCTGAATTAACTGAAAAGGAACAGATTTTTCAAAATCTGAAACAGATCGCAGATGCAGTCCATGCGTTGTTTGGGCCCGATTGTGAAGTAGTCATTCATGATCTGTCTGATTTACAAAAATCTCTTGTCTATATGAAAGGCGATGTAACGGGAAGAAAGGTAGGGAGCCCTGCAACGGACCTGCTGGTAAAACTTCTCCAGCAAAATCCCAAAAGAGGTGCTCATCGGCATAATTACAAATCAGTTACAGCAGATGGTAGATGTCTCAAATCAGCAACCACGATCATACAAGACAACAGTGGAAAAGCAGTTGCCGCGTTTTGTATTAACCTGGACACCACTCAATACTTCAATGCGATCCAGGCTCTGTTACCCTTTATCCATGACCTGGAGACCGGAATATATCCCAGCAAGGAGAACTTTGCCGATTCAGCCAGTGACACTGTAAGAACATTATTTGTTCAGGCAGTGGAAGAGATAGGTACACAACCAGCTGCAATGTCAATAGATGAAAAAACCCGGTTTGTTGAAAAGATGAAACAAAATGGTGTCTTTCAATTTAAAGGTGCTGTTGAACAGGTTGCCGAACTTATGGATGTTACCAAGTGTACAGTCTATAATTACTTAAAAAAGATTCCGTAAACGAAAAGTTACGTACGATGCCACAACCACCTGTTCCGGGAATAATCCTTGCCGCAGGCAAAAGTCTTCGTATGGGGAAAAATAAGCTGCTGTTGCCATTCCGTGGTAAACCCATTCTCCAGCATGTGATTGATGCGGCGCTCCAATCTTCTCTTTCCCCTCTTATTCTTGTTTTAGGGTCTGATAGTGATGCAATACGGTCGCAGGTAGACTTAGGAAATATTTCTGTGATTGAAAATAAGGACTTTTCCCGTGGCTATGGATTTTCTTTGCAGGTTGGACTGGAAGCACTCAGCGACTCCTGTGCCGGAGCTATGTTTCTACTGGGTGATCAACCACTGGTAACCGCCCAGACCATCGAAAAATTGATTTTGGCATTTCAAAAAGAACCTGAGCGTTGGGTGGCACCATCCTGGAATGGACAGCGTGGAAATCCGGTCATAACTCCTGCATCCTGGTTTGACAGGATTTTTGCTCTTAAAGGTGATACAGGACCGAGAGAGCATCTAACAGATCCGGCTGCAAACCTGAAGCTTGTTGACGTGGATGATAGAGGAGTTGTTTTTGATATCGACAGTCCGGAGGATTATGAACGACTTGAAAAATTCTGATTTTCGCAATATCTAGCCCGCATATTTCACAAGTCGAGGCGGCTGCAGATGCGCTGAGCGCAGGAGTAGGCTATAGTTGCCTATGCCTGCTCCTGCAGCGACAAAGCAGGTGCGGTCGCATCGGCTTGCCTTCGGTGAA
>JAYEKB010000423.1:2933-7294 GCA_034660835.1 Thermodesulfobacteriota bacterium | reverse complement strand
ACGGTTCATTCCGATCTTGCAACAGCCGGAAAAACAAAGTCCGTTCAAGCCGATTCTCGTCCCCATGCCCATCTTCTCCCGTATAAGGATGGGGTGCAGCTGGAGTTCCTGGTAAAGCCTTTCGCTGCCGGCGGTTCCAGCTTCAGGCCCGGCAAGGGTGGGAAAAACGTGCTGACGGAGATGGAGGGCAGGAAAGTTCAGGCGGTGCGTAATTTTGCCAGAGAAAAGAAACAGCAACATAAAATAATCAAATCCTGCCCCACTCTGAATCGTCTGGAGGAAGTTGAGAACCTGTGGCAGGTGGAAGACCCGGAAGACGCCCTGGAACTGCTGTTGGAACTCAAAGAATGTGGCGATAACGTTGTTCTTGAGTGGCCCCGGGGTGAAAAAATGGCCGTTCGCAGGGAACTATCATTCAGTCAATTTTCCATGCAGATCAAAAGGGATCGTGACTGGTTTAAAGCCACCGGCATACTGCAGATTGATGATGCTCTTTCCCTTGATTTACGCAAACTGCTCGATATGCTCAGCCGGTCCACCGGTCGTTTTATCCCCCTTGATGACGGTACCTTTCTTGCTATAACACGGCAGCTTCGCAAAAGACTCGACGAGCTGCAGGCATTTTCGCAATACCATGGTAAAGGGGTGCGTTTTGCCCCCCTCGCTGCCCTGGCCCTGAGAGATTTAACCGATGAGGCCGGACAGCTGAAAAGCGACAAGGCCTGGAAAGAACACTGCAACCATCTAAACGAGCTGGTGAGTCCGCAAATCCCCTCAACCCTGCAGGCGTCGCTTCGTGATTACCAGAAAACCGGTTTTCACTGGCTGGCCCAACTCTCCCATTGGCAGGTTGGCGGCTGCCTGGCCGATGATATGGGACTTGGTAAAACCGTCCAGGCCCTGGCAGCAATCCTGCTCCGAGCAGGCCAGGGCCCTACCCTGGTGGTGGCGCCATTGTCCGTCACCTCCAACTGGCAGGAAGAGACCCGCCGTTTTGCTCCCACTTTACGTGTCATTCTCTTTGGCCCCGGCGACCGACAAAAGACTATTGATCATCTTGAGCCCTTTGACCTGCTCATCGTCAGCTACGGGCTTCTCCCCCTGGAAGCAGACCTTTTGAGCGGGGTCAAGTGGCAGACCATTGTTCTTGATGAAGCCCAGGCCATCAAGAACAATCAGACCAAACGATCCAAAGCAGCCATGGAACTACAGGCCGAATTCAGGATCATCACCACCGGCACTCCTGTGGAAAATCATCTTGGTGAGTTCTGGACACTGTTTCACTTTCTCAATCCAGGCCTGCTTGGCAGTTACAAAAAATTCAATGAAAAGTTTGCGATCCCCATTGAACGGGATCAGGATACTGAAGCCCGCAATCGACTGCGCAAACTGATTCGTCCCTTTATTCTACGACGCCTGAAAAGTGATGTTCTCCAGGAACTTCCGGCCAAGACTGAAATTACTCTTGAGATAGAGATGAACCGTGAGGAACTGCTTCTCTACGAGGCTGGACGGCTCAAGGCCCTGGAGAATATCAGCGCTCATGATGAAGAGGGAGCCGGGCAACAGCACCTGCGAATCCTTGCTGAAATCATGAAACTGCGCAGGTTATGCTGTAATCCAAAGCTTGTTTTACCGGACAGCAAGATCGAAAGCTCCAAACTGAAGGTTTTTGGAGATACATTGACGGAACTGCTGGCCAACAACCACAAGGCTCTTATTTTCAGCCAGTTTGTCGGCCATCTGCATATTCTTCGTGACTATCTGGATCAACACGGAATCAGGTATCAATACCTGGACGGTTCCACTCCGATCAAAAAAAGGAAAGAGCGAATCAACAGTTTTCAAAATGGTGAGGGTGATGTGTTTCTCATCAGTTTAAAGGCTGGCGGCGCCGGGCTCAATCTCACAGCTGCTGATTATGTCATCCACATGGATCCCTGGTGGAACCCGGCTGTGGAAGACCAGGCTTCCGACCGTGCCCATCGCATCGGCCAGGAAAGGCCGGTAACGGTGTATCGTCTGGTGGTAAAAAACTCCATTGAAGAACAGATCGTTGATCTGCATAAACAAAAACGTGACCTTGCAGACAGCCTGCTTGAAGGCACTGATGCAGCAGGGAAAATATCAGCGGCTGAGCTGCTGGAATTGTTACAAAAGTGCGATGATAATTAATCGCTTTCGGGCCAGATAATATGAAGAAAATCATACTGTGGTTGTTACCGCTCGTGTGTTGCTGTGCAATGAATGCTCATGCCCTGGAGATCATGCTGCCCCAGATCTATACGGAGGGCATTGATGTCAGTGGCTGGTTGATGAGTGAAAAACTGGACGGAGTGCGTGGGTATTGGGATGGAAAACAACTGCTCAGTAAAAATGGAAATCCTTTTTATCCTCCCGCAGCATTTACCCGCAATTTTCCTCCCTTTGCCCTGGAGGGAGAGTTATGGGGCGGCCGCAGAACGTTTGAAAAAACCGTGTCCATTGTAAAAAAACAGCAACCCCATGACGGCTGGCTGGAGCTTCAATTTGCGATATTTGATGTACCGCAGGCAACAGGAGGGTTTATCCGGAGACTGCAGAGGGTAAAAGACTGGTTTGCGAATCATCCCAACCGATTTGCTTTTGTTATTCCCCAAAAAAATGTTGCGGACAACGGGCAATTAAAAACAGAACTGCAACGGGTAGAGAAGTTAGGCGGAGAAGGGTTAATTGTCAGAAAGCCGGACACACTCTACGCCAACGGACGAAGCCGGAATATCTTAAAGGTGAAAAATTTCTTTGACATGGAAGCCGTAGTCATTGCCCATATCAAAGGAAAGGGCAGAAACCAAGGAAGGCTTGGTTCACTGCTCGTGGAACTGCCTGAAAACAGTAAAATCAAGTTTAAAATCGGAACCGGTTTCAGCGATGAAGAACGGGACAATCCTCCTCCTGTCGGATCCATTATCACCTTCAAATACTACGGCTTTTATAAATCAGGTCTTCCC
Organism: Thermodesulfobacteriota bacterium; assembly: GCA_034660835.1. Classification (GTDB taxonomy): domain Bacteria; phylum Desulfobacterota; class Desulfobulbia; order Desulfobulbales; family Desulfobulbaceae; genus Desulfobulbus_C. The sequence continues at coordinate 4,304 of JAYEKB010000423.1, read as the reverse complement.
AAGTTTCCCTCTTTTCTCAGGATAAGGACGGATACTGCTCTGTGATACACCTTTGCAGACAGATAATTCTACAAAAGTTGCCGGGCAGTTGTATAAGGCTTTCTGCCCGGCAATTTTCGTTTGATGGACAATGGCTACCAGGGTAAGGTAGCTGTATCAAGATCCGCCCTTACCTGCGCTATCGACGACAGGTCACTCTCAATATTAGATTGCGGGTTCCCGGCAATTTCCATGAGTTTATTATCGTGGCAGTTCAGGATTACAGCGTCAAGTCCTGCTGCAACCAGCAAGGGCAGGAGCAGATGATGCAGACCGGCCCGCTCTGCTCGTGGCAGAAACTGGGAAGCACTGGAAAGCGCCACCAGGGTGCGCACTTTTTCTTCGCTCAGCTGCGGCAGCATCTCAATGGTTTCCAGAACTGAATCAACATCCGGAACCCCACGACTGAGCTGCCAGCTCACTGGATCAGGCCGGAGATGAAAGAGCGGATCCAGGTAAAGATCTGTAAGCGAAAAACCGACCCGGGCAGCAGTTTCCAGCACATCAGCGGCCACCTGCAGCCGTTCATCTACGCTATGCGGAGTCAGGCCGGGCCGGACCAGCAGTACAACCATCTTCGCACCATATTCTTGTCCCTTTTCCATGGCAGTTGCAAGGGTTGTCGGATCCGCAGTAACCGAGTTAACTGTCAGTCTTCCCCGGTACTCCTCCAAAATATTCGCATGTGACAGTACATGGGAGGAGATAAACAGGGGGACATCCACCGCATCCCTGATGGTCTCGACAGCCCATTGGAACCGTTTACCACTCTTTTTTGACAGACCAAGGTTCAAGTCCAGTTCATCTGCACCGGCTGCAACCTGTTTCTCTGCCATTGTTGCCAGGCTTTTGCCGTCCTGCTGTGCAACAGCCCGGACAAACTCAGCATTCATAATGTGCATATCCTGACCAATGATCGTCAGGGAGCTGGATGTTTTTGTACTCTTCATTTCTGTAACGGTATTATCCTTCATGATGTCTCCTTATCTTCTTGTTGAACGCAGTGCGCAGGCAGGGATTTCAGACTGTACGAAAGCAGACAGAGAGAATAATCCGGGTTGCGAATACAGGGAAAAACAGCAGACGGGGCCGTCAACACGGCCGAAGCAAATTGGGGCATACCTTTCTCCTTTCCTCGAAGGGACAAAGTTATATGGTGCGTTACCGGCAGGTCTTCGGACTCGTGGACAGTGGACATACAAAATATCCAGCCTACTGACCGTCGCTTCCCATGCAATTAATGCTCACACAGTGCTTTTCCCTTAAACAGGGAGACGGTGGTCGTTTCCACTTACCGCTGCGGGACAGTTCCGGATTTTCACCGGATTCCCT
>JAYEKB010000423.1:0-2833 GCA_034660835.1 Thermodesulfobacteriota bacterium | reverse complement strand
GGCAAACGGGTACGGCCCATTCTCTGCCTGGCCGCAGGACGATGCGTGAGCGAGGATCCGGCTATTGACGCCTTATTGCTGCCGGCTACCTGTGCCCTGGAATGCATCCACACCTATTCGCTTATCCATGATGATCTGCCGGCAATGGATAACGATGATCTGCGTCGGGGCCAGGCCACCTGTCACAAAAAATATGGAGAAGCCGAGGCCATCCTGGCCGGTGACGGTCTGCTCACCTATGGCTTTGATTTACTCAGCAACCCGGAACTGCCCGGCCCGGCAGCAGAAATCCGCCTGCAGCTCATAGCCACCCTGGCCCGGGCCGCCGGATCACTGGGCATGGTGGGTGGACAGTATCTGGATATTGACAGTGAAGAAAAGGAGATTCCCTTTGCATTGCTGCAGACTATCCACAGATCAAAGACCGGTGCGCTGATCACCGCTGCTGTAACCATGGGAGCCCTTGGCGGCAGGGCTGACCAAAAACAGCTGCAGGCCCTGATCGGATACGGCAATGCGGTTGGGCTGGCCTTTCAGATTGTTGATGACCTGCTGGACGTTACCGCTTCCACCGAGCAGTTAGGGAAAACTGCAGGCAGTGATGCCGAGCACGGCAAGGCCACCTATCCGTCCCTGTTTGGGATAGATAAAACCCGCAGCCTGGCAAAAGACGCTGTAGATCGCGCTCTTGCCTCCATTGAATCTTTTGATAACCGGGCAGAGCCTTTGCGGGCTCTGGCCCAGTACATTTTTAGCAGGAGTTGCTGATTTTACCCGGCTGCCTGCTGCAGGGCCACGGCTACTGCGACAGAAGCGCCGACCATCGGGTTGTTGCCCATGCCGATAAAACCCATCATTTCCACGTGGGCGGGAACCGAAGAAGAACCGGCAAACTGGGCATCACAGTGCATGCGGCCCATGGTGTCCGTCATGCCGTATGAGGCCGGGCCTGCACCCATGTTATCCGGATGCAGGGTTCGGCCCGTCCCTCCGCCCGAGGCCACGGAAAAGTATTTTTTGCCCTGTTCATTGCATTCCTTTTTATAGGTGCCTGCCACCGGATGCTGGAACCGGGTGGGATTTGTGGAGTTACCGGTAATGGAAACATCAACTCCTTCCAAATGGTTGATGGCCACCCCTTCCCGCACGTCATCGGCACCAAAGCAGCGAACTTCAGCTCGCCCGCCCTTGGAAAATGGTTTTTCCTCCACAACTGCAAGTGTTCCATCTGCGTAATTAAACTGTGTTTTCACATAAGTAAAACCATTGATTCTCGCAATGATATAGGCTGCATCCTTACCCAGACCGTTGAGGATAACCAACAACGGTTTCGTACGAACCCGGTTGGCCGAGTTGGCAATGCCGATGGCCCCTTCAGCAGCAGCAAAGGACTCATGTCCTGCCAGAAAAGCAAAGCAGCGGGTCTCTTCGGTAAGCAGCATGGCTGCCAGGTTACCATGACCGATACCAACCTTGCGGTCTTCTGCAACTGATCCTGGTATACAAAAAGACTGCAGGCCGATGCCAAGTGTTGAAGCAATTTCGGCCGCCTCCGTCTGCCCCTTTTTCAGGGCAATGGCAGCTCCTGCAATATAGGCCCAGCATGCGTTTTCAAAACAGATGGGCTGAACTTCTTTTACAATTGCATAGACGTCCACACCACCATCGGTACAGATTTGCTTAGCCTCATCAAGATCCTTGATTCCATACTCGGCCAAGACCTTATTCACCTTATCGATTCTTCGTTCATATCCTTCAAAAAGTGCCATGGTCTTTACTCCTGCCTGGGATCGATTGTTTTAACGGCGTCTGCAAACTGTCCGTATATACCGGTTGCCTGTTCCAGGGCCGCACCCGCGTCAACGCCGCTCTTGATAGCATCCATCATCTTGCCCATGGAAACAAACTTGTAGCCGATGATCTCGTCATCTTTGTCCAGCCCCACTTCCATGACATACCCTTCCGCCATTTCCAGGTAACGGGGTCCTTTCAGCTTGGTGCCGTACATGGTGCCGGTAACGGAACGCAGCCCCTTGCCCAGATCCTCAAGTCCGGCCCCGATGAGCAGACCGCCTTCGGAAAAGGCAGACTGACTGCGGCCATAACTGATCTGCAGGAACAGTTCCCGCATGGCCACGTTGATGGCATCGCAGACCAAGTCGGTATTGAGTGCCTCCAGGATGGTTTTTCCCGGCAGAATCTCCGAGGCCATGGCTGCGGAATGGGTCATGCCGGTACAGCCCACGGTTTCAACCAGGGCTTCTTCTATGATTCCGCCCTTGATGTTCAGGGTCAACTTGCAGGCCCCCTGCTGGGGAGCACACCAGCCCACACCATGGGTCAAACCGTTAATGTCTGTAACCTGGCGAACCTGGTTCCACTGCCCCTCCTGGGGGATAGGCGCTGGACCGTGATCACACCCCTTGACAATACAGTACATCTCCTCTACTTCAGAAGAATAATTCATAATGGTTCTCCTAAATAAAAAATAATAATAAACAGGAATAAATCATACTATATATTCAGGAAATTCGCATCGGGTTTGACAGGATTGAAGTTCATAGCTCAGATAAGGCGGAAAAAGCAGGGACAGGCCCCGATGACACGCCTTGGAAAGACGGCCATATCAACTGAAAAAAGAAAATGATACTGGAGCGAAACTCTCTAACCCGCATATTTCATGAACACTTTGCTCATTTTAAGGTAACTCTGTAAATCATATGATAAAATTGCGCATTATTCCCTACTTTAAATTTGCAAAGTGTTCACCGAAGGCAAGCCGATGCGACCGCACCTGCTTTGTCGCTGCAGGAGCAGGCATAGGCAACTATCG
>JAYEKB010000422.1:0-7296 GCA_034660835.1 Thermodesulfobacteriota bacterium | reverse complement strand
CGCATCGGCTTGCCTTCGGTGAACACTTTGCAAATTTAAAGTAGGGAATAATGCGCAATTTTATCATATGATTTACAGAGGTTACCTTAAAATGAGCAAAGTGTTCATGAAATATGCGGGTTAGGGGAGGTTGCTCAGGGCTTTCACTTTTCCTAAAAATCTTCAGCCTTCAGCCTATTAACCTCGTTTGCGGTCTATCAACCAAGCGATTCCAGGTAGTCCTCCGTCTTATCTACCGGCTCCGCGGTATCAGCATTACCGGCAGCCTCCCCTGCCCTGGAATCCCGCTTCCGATTATGATCACGGGCAACGAGCATATAAATCGAGGGAACGACAAAGAGGGTGAAAAGCGTACCAATGGCCATGCCGCCCACAAGGACAAGACCGATGGAGTTTCGGGCTGCAGCACCGGCTCCAGTTACCAGTGTCAGCGGAAAATGACCGGCAACCGTGGCCGTACTCGTCATCAGGATCGGTCGCAGCCTGGTTATGGCTGCCTCCCGAATGGCAGGCCGTTTTTCCATTCCCTGCTCCTGGAGCTTGTTGGCAAACTCCACAATCAGGATACCGTTTTTAGCAATCAAGCCCACCAGTGTAACCAGCCCGACCTGGGAGTAAATGTTGAGGGTCGTTGTCCAGCCGTGCGTCCAGAAGGGAACACTCGGGTCCGGCATCTTTAAAAAGGTGAAGATAAGTGCTCCAAACACTGCCAACGGCACAGAACCGGCAAGGATAACAAAAGGATCCCGAAAGCTGTTGAACTGGGCCGCAAGCACCAGAAATATCAGGACGAGGGCCAAGCCGAAGGTGGGAAGAAACTGGTTGCCCTCAGTTCGCAGCTGGCGGGACTCACCTGTATAGTCAAGAACATATCCTTTGGGCAGTATCTTTGCCGCTTCATCCTCCAAAAACAACAGGGCCTCATCCAGGGGCCGAACAGACACCCCGCTGATCGTCACTGCGTTGAGCTGCTGGAAACGGTTGATGGAGCGCGGCACCGTGCTGTTGCGAAGCGTGGCTACTGAACTCAAGGGAATCAAGATCCCTTCCGGTCCACTAACATGGATATTGCGTAACTGGGAAGGATTGAGCCGGTCCATGCGTTGGATCTGGGGAATCACTTTATAACTGCGACCGTCAATATCAAAACGATTCACATAATTACCGCCTATTAGAGAACCGACATCTAATCCGACCTGCTGGAGATCCAATCCCAGGTCGGCCACCTTGTCACGATCAATGACAAACTCGGACTGGGGCTGATCAATTTTAACATCAATCATTGGTGGAAATGCAAACATACCGCTATGCATAGCCTTGAGCTGAATCTGCCTGGCAAACTGCAGCAACTGCTCTTCACCCGCAGTGGAGGCCAGAACAAACTCCACCGGAAAACTGCCGCCTCCGGGCAGGGCCGGTGGCAGAACCGGAAACATCCGTATCCCGGGGATACCGTACAGTTTTCGCTGTACCTCGGGCAGGATCTCATACACCGTACGGGTCCGCTGATCCCAGGGTTTAGTTACCAGACCACCGAAACCGGAGGTCGGAAAGGTGATCTGAAAAGTAAAATCTGCTTCGGGGACACCCAGGAATACCTGGTTGGCAGCGGCTGCATAACGGCTGGTCTGATCAATGGTAGAATTTGCCGAGGCATCAAGAATACCGAAAATCACCCCCTGGTCTTCTGTGGGGGCCAGTTCTCGGGCCGACATCTGAAACATGGGAATGGTCAACAGGCTCACTGCGAACCATACCATATACACCGCCGGCCGGGTATCCAGAGTAATGTCGAGCCAGCGGCCGTAAAGGTTCCGGATGCGTTTAAATCCCCGGGCAATTCTGCCCGCCAGTCCCCGCTCCTCAATGCCGGGTTTCAGCAAGTGTGCCGACATCATGGGAGATAGGGTCAGGGCTACGACACCGGAAATGGTGACGGCTCCGGCAAGCGTCAGGGCAAACTCTCGAAAAAGGGCCCCGGTCAGTCCTCCCTGCAGGCCGATGGGCACATAGACGGCAGCCAGGGTAATGGTCATGGCAATAATGGGGCCTACAAGCTCACGGGCACCAAGCAGGGCGGCATTAAACGGGGTTTCCCCAAGGCCGATATGCCGTTCCACGTTTTCGACCACAACAATGGCATCATCCACCACCAGCCCGACTGAAAGAACAATAGCCAGCAGGGTCAGCAGGTTGATGGTGAAACCGAACACCTGCATCAAAAAAACAGTACCGATAAGCGACAGGGGAATGGCAACAACAGGTATCAGCACCGATCGCATTGATCCGAGAAACAAAAAAATAACCACCACCACTATAAGCAGGGTGTCACCCAGCGTTTTCAGGACTTCGTGGATCGCGTTATTGATATATGAGGTGGCATCGTAGGCTATTCTGCCCTCCATACCAGAAGGAAGACCCTTCTTAATACTCTTCATCTCCGTGCGTACGCGGTTGATTACATCAATTGCATTTGCATTGGGCAGGGGCCAGATTCCCATAAACACTGCTGTCTTGCCGGAAAAACGAACCTCAGCATCATAATCTTCAGCACCGAGCACCACCTGGCCTACATCCTCAAGCCGGACAATGGCTCCTCCCTGCCTGCGCAGCACAAGGCGTTTGAACTCCTCGACAGTATGGAGGTTGGTATCGGCTGTAAGGTTGACCTGAATAAGCGCGCCCTTGGTTCGTCCCAGGGCAGCGAGATAATTATTGGACGCCAGTGCCTGGCGAACCTGCGCCGGACTGATATTCAAGGCCGCCATCCGGTCGGGATCAAGCCAGATGCGCATGGCAAAAGTCCGACCGCCGAGAATATCGGCACGCTGGACCCCTTCCAGGGCGGAAAGACGCGGCTGCACGACCCGGACCAGGTAATCGGTTATTTCGTTTTGCAGCAGGATATCGGAAGTGAAACTGAGATAAGCAGAGGCAAACTTGGAATCCGCCGATTCAATATTAATGATCGGCACCTCGGCCTCGGGCGGCAGATCCCGCCTGACCTGATCTACCTTGGAGCTTATTTCCGCCAGGGCGCTGGTGGCATCATAATTGATCTTCAGACGTACGTTTATGGTCGATAATCCCAGAGAACTCCGGGACTGAATATAATCTATGCCGTCCGCTGCGGCAATGGCACGTTCCAGGGGAGTAGTAATGAAACCGCGCACAAGATCAGCACTGGCGCCTATGTATACGGTACTGACGCTTACGGTGGAGTTTTCACTGCGGGGATACTGTCGGACATTGAGTGAGCCTATGGCCTGTAGACCAGCAATGATGATGACAAGGCTGACCACCAGGGACAGGACCGGGCGGCGTATAAAAAGATCAGTAAATTGCATGTAACCAAGTTTAGTGTATGTGAAAACACATAATTATTCACCCGTGACTAGTGTCGTATCAACGATGAAATGGCGCAAAATTGCGCAGTAGTTTTTTGTACCTGCGTTTTTGTGACTTGGGGCGCATAGTAGAACTATGTAACTCAAGCCACAAAGACGCAGGTGCGGAAAAGAACAAGCAGGTAAGCGTAGACTCCGAAATGCGTCAGAGCAGCGTTGACACGACACTATATACAATTGTATAAGCTGAACAGATTACCTGTTCTCAAGTTCCGGCTTTTCTTTAAACTCAGGGGATAACGTGTTATCCACTATGGCCTGCTGTCCGTTGCGAAACTTAAACACACCGGTCGTGACCACGGTTTCCCCTTCCTTTAAGCCGGTGGTAACTGTGACGAAATCCCCTCGTTTTGCGCCTGTCCTGACCACCTGTTGCCGAAGCACCAGTCCTGATTTACCACTCTTTTCATCTGTAACATTGTCCACCACAAAAACCGAATCACCATATGGTGCATACAGTATTGATGTGGCCGGGATGACAAGAACTGTGTCCTTTTCCGGCATCAGCACAGCCACCTTGACAAACATACCGGGCCGGAGTTTTTCAAGGGGATTAGCAACCGTTGCCTGGACCCGGATGTTACGTGTTTCGGGATCAACCCCGGGATTGATGGCAGTAATATTGCCGTCTAAAACCTCCTCGAGCATGACATCGGTTTTCACCTTCACAGCAAGCCCCTCCGCAAGACGAGACAGATCCTGCTGAGGCAGAGAAAAATCAACAAAAATCGGATTTAGTGCCTGCAGGTCAACAATTGCGTCTCCCTGGCTGAGTATCTGGCCCAGGTTCACCAGGCGGATACCGAGTCGACCGGAAAAAGGAGCACGAATCGTTTTTTTATCAATTACGGCGCGAATCTCATTTGCACTGGCGACCGCCTGTTTATACTGCGCATCAGTCGTATCAAGTCCTGAACGGGACATGCTTTTTTTAGTGACCAACTCACGCGCCCGGTTACGATTGATCTTGGCCAGGGCCACGGCGGTTTCAGCTGAACTGAGCTGGGCCTGCTCTGATGCGGCATCAAATCGCAGAAGCAAATCTCCCTTCTCAACGGCTGTACCCGGCTTAAAGGTAATCTCTACAACTTTTCCAGGAAGTTCTGCAGCCACGGTTACACCCTGGACAGCAGAAAGCGATCCCACCGCCGTCAGGCTGGACTGCCATGTCTCCACCTGTACCTTAGCGGTGGTGACAATTGCCGGGGGGGGAGTAACCTGTTTGCCGGCATCTATCATCTGCCGGATCTGCAAAAACTTGATTCCGGCAAGAGCACCTACTACCAGCAGCAGGCCAAGAAGAATGAGGATGATACGTTTAGCCATGGCAAGATAGACGATAAGTGAGTGAAGGTTATATAGATGAAAAAAGTACTACAAACAAGTACTGGTCGGCCGCTTAAAAGTCAACGGCTTTCTCAGTGGCATGGGCGTAACCTGGACAACCGACCGGAAAGAACAGTAATTGCTCAAGCATATCCCGACATCTTTTTTAATACAGCAGATTCATACCGACATAGCAGCAGACCCGAGCACAGATGTTGCCTGTTCCATATAGAAACAAATAGAAACATGCCGCCGATCCTGTTTCTATTTGTTTCAACAACAAAACTCATCCGCATATCTTTTTTGGTTTGTATTATATTTAACATACTGAAAAAATAAATAGTTTTAAAATCATTAAACTGCGGCACGCTTTATGCTATTAACAAAGGCTAAGATAAATGGAACAAGGGAACCCTAACAACATTTTTTTATTATAAAGGAGCCGCCTATGTCCTCAATCGCTCTATATTACAGCACTTTCACCGAAGAAAAAGAAATTCGTGAACAGCTTGCTTCGGCATCTGGTTTTAACGTTATCCAGGATGCTGACATTATTGATGAGGTATGTCGGCAGCATAAAATAGAGCACAATAAAGTAGAGCGAACGCTTTATGGACCGACTTCGGTCTTTAACAAATTCACCCTGGAGCGAGAACACATCACCGCACTTCTGAAGGCATCCCTGTCAAAACACCTTATAAGCTCCGGGGTAATTTATTGCGGCAATATCTCCCTGCTGATTCCCCCGGAAGTGACGCATGTCTTAAAAGTCGGGATTTTCGATGAAAAAGGGAAACGGGTCCAACGAGCCGTAACAGAAGGACTTACCGAAAGAAGCGGTTTAAAACTCATCAAAAAACATGACACGAGCGCAACAAACTGGACTGATTTTCTTTATAAAAAGGCTATAACCGACTCATCTCTTTACGATATTGTGATCCCGATAGGCTCCAGCACTCCGGAAGCGACTGTGCAACTCATCATGGAAAACTACCATAAACCCGCTGTTCTTGAAAATGAGATATCCCGGCAGGCTGTTGATGACATGGCGCTTAGTGCCCGGGTCGAGATGGTGCTTGTAGAAAAAGGGTACACCACCAAAGTTAAAAGCAGCAAGGGGCAAATCACCCTGCTGATCAACAAAAGCGTACTTAACTTCTCAAAACTTGCCGACAAACTTACCGTAATCGCACAAGGTGTAGACGGAGTAGAAAGCGTTGAGGTTCACACAGGCAAGGATTATCACGTATCCATCTACAGAAATCAGGAATTCTCTCTTCCTCCAAAAGTCTTACTGGTTGACGACGAACAGGAATTTGTCCAGACACTTTCTGAACGACTCAACACCCGCAACTATGGTTCTTATCCTGTTTTTGACGGCGAGCAGGCCCTTGACCTTCTTGGCAGCGAAACTCCCGATGTCATGGTCCTTGACCTGAAGATGCCCGGCATGGACGGTATTGAAGTACTGCGAAAAACAAAAGAGGCCAATCCCGATATTGAGATAATCATCCTTACCGGACACGGGTCGGAAGAAGATAAAAAAATCTGCATGGAGCTGGGAGCCTATGCGTATCTGCATAAACCCATTGATATTGCGGAGCTGACAGGAATAATCGACAAGGCACATAAAAAAGTGGCTGCTGCAAAAATTGCCCATACATAAAGCATCAACCTCTTAAATTCACAATCATTAACCCATTAAGGAGTTGTCCGTAAATAAGTTGGACAATATCGCGCTCAGATTTAGGTCAGGTTTGTCTGATCTGATTGAGCAAAGCCGCAAGCGTAGTGGTGCTACGCTGAGGACTTTGTGATTGAAGATCTGGCAAAGATGGCCTGAAGATGAGATGCGAGATGTTCAAGTTATTTACGGACAGCTCCTAAGGAGAAAACGCCGTGCAGAGTCTATTGGCTACAAAGGTAATACTTGTAGATGATGAGGAAGAATTTATCGATCTTATGTCCCAGCGACTTGAAACCAGAGGACTCAAGGTTGTAGCAGTGACAAGTGGTGAAAAAGCCGTGGCAACAGCAAAAGATCATAATTTTGATGTTGCCGTTGTTGATCTTGCCATGCCGGGAATCGATGGTATTGAAACCCTTAAACAGATTAAAGCAAGAAGACCGGATATGGAAGTGATTATGCTCACCGGCCAGGCAACCGTGCAAAGTGGCATTGAAGCAATGAAGCACGGTGCCTGCGATTTTCTGGAAAAACCTGTGGACCTGAACGTTCTTATGGAAAAAATTCAACAGGCTAAACAGGTTCGAACGGATGCTTTGAAAAAGAAATCTGCAGATGAAATGAAAAATCTTCTAAAAAGCAAAAGCTGGTAATAACCGGTTGCATCCAGAAGAAGCACTTTCCTGTAATTAGCTGTAATTCCTCAAACGGGCATGGCAGCTGGCTCGAACAGGGAAAGTGTGTACTGATGGGTGTGAATACAGTTTTCTGACTCTCTACATATACAATACTGCAAAGGAGGAACGTAAGGTGGAGCCAAACACAAGAGATATACGCGATATAATAATCCCTCATGATCGTTACCCGCTTTTAAAC
>JAYEKB010000421.1:0-24681 GCA_034660835.1 Thermodesulfobacteriota bacterium | reverse complement strand
AGGGTCCAGCCTACCATGAGCAGGGGGAGATGTTTCTGGGGAAGGAGCAAAAATGAGGCGAGAATATTGACCTGGCCGAATTGACTGCTGTTTACAAATGACGGCTGAAGCAAAAAAACTGCCAGTACCAGTAGAGAGTAGAACCAGTACATGGGATATATTCTGCTGATTCGGTGATAGAGAAAGGTTGCGGCCTGTCGTGGTTGCTGAAACTTTCCTCTTGAAACGGTGACCATGACAAAGCCGCTGATCACAAAAAAAAGGTCAACACCAAACATACCGAACTGGAAATAATCAGAAAGAAGAGTATTGGTTCCGCCATATTTTTTTTCAATGGTAACCATGTGAAAAAAAACGACCAATAGAACAGCCACTCCTCGGAGTGCCTGGATGTTTTTTATTCTATTGGAGATTTGATTTTGCACCGAGCCTAGTGTCTCGTCAACGATGAAACGACGCATCTTACTTGTCCTTTTCCGTGCCTGTTTTATTCCGGCTTAAGTTACATAGCGCTACTATGCGCCTCAAGCCGCAATAAAGCAGGCACAAAAAAATATGGCGTAATATTACGCCATTTCATCATTGACGAGACACTGGTCAGCTTTTGCGCAGGATACGTTTGTCACCAACCCGGATGGTAAGCTTGATTTTGTCAAAATATTCCAGCAGAGGGATAGAAAATTTACGGGTAAGTCCGGTCAGGTTTTTAAAACGGGGGGCATCAATTTCACCTTCCCGCTCAATAAATTCCGTTACCTGACGGGCAAGTTGTTGTAGTTTGTCAGCGTGAAAAAAGAGAGATTCATTAATTTTGACAAGTGTTCCCTCGTTCAGCAGCAGGTCAATGACCTGGCGGATCTGTTTTTCCGGAAACTCAGCAAAGGAGGCCAGTACATCCTTGAGGTTGGGCGGTCTGAGACCCGCCTCTTTATACAGGGCACCCAGTTTTTCCTGCATCTCTTTCTCATCCACCTGCAGGGTGACCTCGTGGCCGGCCAACCGTACGTCGGCACCTTCCTGCACGATGAGATTTTTTTTGACCTGGACATTTACAGTGTACTGGAACAGTTTCTGGTCAACACGGGGTTTGAGCTGAGAACGTAATTCCTCAGTGGCAAGGCCGCTTTTGAGCGGATTGTTTGTATGGTATTGTTCCAGCAGGGTCAGGATGGTCTGGCCTAGTTTTTCCACTTGCGGGGCGGCAACCAGCCGCTGGCTGTCCGATTCCACCACCAGGATCTTGCCGGTTGAGATTGGGTGCTGCAGCTGTTTTTTCAGTTTTTTACCAAACAGCCCGAGACGGGTGGAGAGCTGTTCGGCTGTTATTCCCTGCAGGCCGCTCTCTTCCAGAAAGAGTAACATCCGGTCATCAATATTACCTGACTTATAGACGGAAAAAACTTCGTGGTTATGCAACCGGTCACGCTCTACAGCCCGTTTGCGCTTTGGCGGTGCATTGTTGAGAATGATGCCGCCGCCAATGGTGGAGATGGGCGAATAGCTGCGAATGACAAAACGGTCTCCGGGCCAGACTGCAACCGGTTCCTGCAGGATGATCTGGATATTGACATCCTGGCCGGGCTGGATAACATTTTTTTCCATGAGGACCACCCGGCCGACGATTTCCCTGGTACCCACATGTACCCGAACCTGGGCCCTGTTTTTTAGCTCTTTGCTATTTCTTGCCAGGTAGTGCAGGTCGGCATCAAGCAGCGTAGAAGGGACCATGGAGTCCGGTGTTGCGGCAAGATCGCCACGGTTTATCTCTTCTTTTTCAATACCCTGCAGGTTGATGGCAGTCCGGTGACCGGCCTCCACCACGTCGCGATCCGTAGCGTGTACCTGGATGCCGCGGATTTTTGCAAGCACTTTTCCCGGATAAAACATAAGGTCTTCACCCACCGTGATCCGTCCTGAAAGGGATGTACCGGTGATAACCGTGCCAAATCCCTTCATGGAAAAGACGCGGTCAACGGCCAACCGGAAGGGACCGAATTCTTCCTGGAAGTTAATTGCTTTGACCTTCTCATCAAGTACTTGTTTGACCTCATCAATTCCTTCACCGGTGGTGGAGGAAACAACCAGCATGGGAGCCTCTTCCAGAAAACTGTCAACGAAAAAATCCCTGACATCTTCCTGGACCATTTCCAGCCATTCCGCATCCACCATGTCCTTCTTGGTCAGGATAATCAGTCCGTCCTGTACCCCTAACAGCCGACAGATGTCAAAATGCTCCCTGGTCTGAGGCATGATGCCCTCGTCTGCGGCAATGATAAAGGCCACCATATCCATACCGGCAGCGCCGGCCACCATGTTGCGGATAAATTTTTCATGGCCGGGTACATCAACAATGCCCAGCCGGTGGCCGCAGGGGAGGTCCAGGTAGGCAAATCCCAGCTCAATGGTGATACCTCGTTGTTTTTCCTCTTTTAAACGGTCGGTTTCAATACCGGTCAGGGCCCGGATCAGGCTGGTTTTGCCATGATCGACATGGCCGGCAGTACCAAGGATGATTTCACGCATGGAGGAAAGGTGTCAGGTATTAGGGATAAGGTGTAAGGTATAAGGGGGCCTCACAAAGAATGTTGAATCCTGTACTTCAAGTGGTTCGACATTCCTGGTGACCTTGACATTCGCTGTTTAAATTAAAAATAAGGATTGCTGCGGGCCTCTTCACCGATGGTGGACTTGGAGCCACCATAGCCGTGGCCCGGCCAGACAACCGTGTTGGGCGGCAGAGTGAGCAGTTTACTCTTGATGGAATGGGAAAGTTCACCCATGGAACCTCCGGGAAAATCGGTGCGGCCGACTCCGCCAACGAAAAGAGTATCCCCGGTAATACAGTCAGGAGCATTGTACAGGCAGATACCGCCCGGGGTATGACCCGGAGTGTGGATAACGCTCAGGGTCTCGTCACCGATGGTGATGGTATCACCATCCTCAACCAGGATATCAGGTGGAGGCGATTCGGCAAGACCGAGCTGGGAAAAGAAACTTTTTACTTCGGGCTGGCCGAAGAATTCGGCATCAGCCTTGTGCATGATGATCTTTGCGCCGGTTTCTTTCTGAATAGGCCCGATACTGCAGACATGATCAGGATGCCCATGGGTGGCAATAATGTAGATAACCTCGAGGTTATCCCGATTGCAGGCGTCCAGAATTTTTTCTTCATCGCCGCCCGGATCAATTATTGCTGCCTTGTTGGTCTTTTCACAGGACACAATATAGCAGCATACGCCCATCACTCCGACAGTAAGTTGTTGTATTTTCATAATAATTTAGGGAAAAGGGAATAGGAAAAAAGGAATAGGGAGATTGAGGATCTTTTCCTCTTCCCTTTTTCCTGTAGTTTCAGCAATCGCACTTGTTGGGATCACAGCCTCCGCTGCCGCAGCCGCAGCTGCTATCCACAGTGCCTAATCCACTGACGACGGTATTTAATGTTACACCTTTGGCAGGCAGCCGTTGCTCGACAGCGTCAATTACAGTCGTAAAAGCCTTGGTGGCTGGAGTTTCTTCATCCGATGACAGGTAGGGTTTGCCGGTATCACCGGCAACTACTACCCGTGGGTCCATGGGAACCTTGCCAAGGAAGGGCAGTTCAAAGTCGCGAGCTGTTTTTTCGCCACCACCGGAGCTGAAAATATCCACGGTCTCGTCGCAATGGGGGCAGATAAAGCCGGACATGTTTTCAACCACCCCGACAATGGGCATTTCAACGGTTTTACAGAAGTTGATTGATTTGCGCACATCTGCCAGGGCCACGGCCTGCGGAGTGGTTACCACCACGGCCTGCACGTTGGGAATAGTCTGGGCTATGGACAGCGGTTCATCACCGGTGCCCGGAGGGGCGTCAACAACCAGGTAGTCCAGTTCGCCCCAGTCCATGTCCGCCACAAATTGACGGATGGCCTGGATTTTGAGCGGACCGCGCCAGATAATTGCTTCGTCCCGGTCCTGCATCATGTATTCAAGCGAAACCACCTTGACATTGTCGTTATAGATCAGAGGCGCTACCAGATCGTTGGGATTTTTCGGCGGTTCCAGGGTACCTGTCAAGTCCAGCATCCGGCAGATATCCGGACCGTGCAGATCCACATCCATCAGGCCGACCTTGTAGCCGCGATTCGCCAGTCCCAGAGCCAGGTTAACAGCTACCGTGGACTTGCCCACACCGCCTTTACCACTCATTACCAGTATTTTATTCTTGATTTTGCCAAGTGATTTATTAATGGCAATATCCTGCTGGGCAAGCTTTGCATCAGCAGAATTACTGCCCTGATCTCCGGTCCCACAGGACCCTCCACATGAACTCATAACGGCCTCCATTATATAATAAGTAAAAAGATTTTTGATTAGCCCGCATTTCTCATCAGTTCAGGCGGCGTCAGGTTTAAAGTTTTTGGCAGTACACTATAGTGGTCTATGTTTACTGCCAAAATACTGCAGAAGATGGCGTCGCCTGGGCTGACCTCTGGTGAACATTGTGTGAATTTGAAAACATCATTTATGCTTGAATAACTGTTTGCATTTCAAAAGTCTTTATCAAAATTGACACAATGTTCATGAGAAATGCGGGTAGCGGGTTTATACTCTAATGCCGGTTATCTGAAAAGCAATGAAAAAGTATGCGGGTTCGGGTAAGACTCAGAAGCATCGAGCAACAGAGGGAACAGCTTGAACCCTGCTTGCGGTGTTTTTGTTGATTTCTAATTGTCAGAATCGTTATAGTGATTATTACTACATTGTGTTGATTGCCGGATCTGCTGAAATGTGTTTGTTGAAAA
This sequence comes from Thermodesulfobacteriota bacterium, assembly GCA_034660835.1. Classification (GTDB taxonomy): domain Bacteria; phylum Desulfobacterota; class Desulfobulbia; order Desulfobulbales; family Desulfobulbaceae; genus Desulfobulbus_C. The sequence continues at coordinate 19,894 of JAYEKB010000421.1, read as the reverse complement.
GAAGCAGGCTTGGATTATGCGGAAAATATCAGAGGGTACCATGGATCCTTTCAGCAAGAAATTGATTGCGGAACTTGAAGAAATGGAGCGGGCAGGGCGTATGTTGCGCAATATGTCGGTTGCCCGCATGATGCCGTATAAATCCGGCAGCTGGCAGCCCCCGGTGGATGTATATGAAGCTGAAGAAGAGCTTTATCTGTATGTCGATCTTGCAGGGGTAAATACGGATTCTCTGGCAGTGATTGCCGATGAACAGCAGATCCGGATTAAGGGTATGCGTAGGTTACCGCCCCAGCCGTCCATTGCCTGCATACATCAACTGGAAATTGAACTGGGTTCTTTTGACCGCACCGTTACGCTGCCGGCAATCGTAGATGCGAATCAGGTTACGTCGGTTTTTTCAGACGGAATTCTGGTGGTTACCCTGCCAAAGAGAAAGAAAACCAGAAAAGTACGGATCAGGATCATTCCTGGTGAGTGATATGGATAATAAAGAGAATAAAGAGAAATCGACCAAACAGGAGCCAAGCGTAGATCCCGCCAGTCTGCAGGTGCCGGAAACCCTGCCGATTCTGCCGTTGCATGGGTTTGTTTTTTTTCCGGGAATGGGCTTTCCCCTGCAGGTAGCCAGCGATTCTTCCAAGCAGCTCATCGACGATGCCCTGCTCGGTAACCGGATGGTTGGCCTGGTACCCAGCCGTAAAGAACAGACACCGGACGATGATACTCTTTCCGGTGACGATTTGTACCGGATCGGTGTTGTGGGTTATATCTTTAAACTGACCAAGGCTGAAGAGGGCTATTATCAGGTTCTGATCAGTGGTACCCGCAAGCTCAGTATTATTGAGTATACCAGCGAGCAGCCATACCTGGAGGCCAGGGTTGCCGAAGTCCCAATGGACTACGCCACCGAGGATAAGAAACTTGAGGCCTTGATGCTCGGCATTCGCAGTCAGTTTAAGAAGCTGGTCGAACTGACCCAGCTGCCTCCGGAGATGCTGGCCACGGTTAACGCACTCACCGATCCATATCATATCGGTTACCTGGTGACTTCCCAGTTGAATCTTAAAATTGTTGATGAGCAGGAAATTCTTGAGATTGTCGAAGTGGATTTGATGCTGCACCGGGTTGCCCGGGAGCTCAGCAAGCGGCTTGAAACAGTGGAAATGAGCCAAAAGCTGCAGGATGATATTAAGAAAGATATTGACGGCAAGCAGCGGGAATTTTTCCTGCGCCAGCAAATGCAAGCCATCCGCAAGGAGCTGGGAGAAGAAGATGACGAGAAGGTCGAAATCCGGGAATTGCGGGAGCGTGCAGCGGAAAAGGGGCTCAGCGAAGAGGCAAGGGCTGCTGTAGACAAGGAACTTGTCCGGCTGGAGCGTATTTCTCCTTCCTCACCAGAATATTCCGGTTCCCGTAATTACTTAGATTGGATTCTTGACCTGCCCTGGAGCGACTCCACTACTGATACCCTGGATTTGGACAAGGCTGAGAAAGACCTGGATGAGGATCATTACGGACTGGACAAGATTAAGAAGCGGATTCTTGAATTTCTGGCCGTGCGCAAGCTTAAACCTGACATTCATGGGCCTATTCTCTGTTTTGTAGGACCTCCCGGCGTGGGTAAGACTTCGCTTGGTCAGTCCATAGCCCGGACCATGGACCGAAAGTTTGTCCGTATTGCCCTGGGGGGTATGCGTGATGAGGCTGAAATTCGAGGCCACCGGCGTACCTATATCGGAGCCTTGCCCGGCCGTATTATTCAGAGCCTGAAAAAGGCAGGGGCTAATAATCCTGTCTTTTTGCTCGACGAGATAGACAAACTTGGCAATGATTTTCGTGGTGATCCGGCCTCTGCCCTGCTTGAAGTGCTGGACCCGGAGCAGAACTCCACCTTTACCGATCATTATCTGGACATAGAATTTGATCTTTCCAAGGTGATGTTCATTGCCACTGCCAATATGCTGGATACTATTCCAGGTCCGTTGCGCGACCGGATGGAGGTGGTACAGCTGCCCAGTTATACTGAGGATGAAAAGGTGGCCATAGCCCGCAGGCATCTGCTGGCCAAACAGCTTGAGGCGCATGCGTTGACCGGGGATGATCTGGAAATTGAAGATGAAGCGCTGAAGACTCTTATCCGATCATACACCCGGGAGGCCGGGGTTCGCAACCTGGAGCGTGAACTGGCCGCTATTTGCCGTGGAGTGGCTGCGCAGATCGCCCGTGGTCGCACGGAAAAAACCGTGGTCAGCAAAGAGAGCCTGTATGATTTTCTGGGTGCCCTGCGCTACTTTCCGGAGATGAAGGCCCGTACCTGGGGTCCAGGTCTTGCCACCGGCCTTGCCTGGACACCGGTGGGCGGCCAGATTTTGTTTATAGAAACCTCAAAGATGAAGGGCAAGGGTGGTCTGACCCTTACCGGTAAGCTTGGTGATGTGATGAAGGAATCTGCTACTGCAGCCCTGACCTATATCCGTTCCCATGCGAGAGAGCTGGGGATCGATGAAGATGTTTTTTCTCAGGTTGACCTTCATGTTCATGTACCGGAGGGGGCTACTCCCAAGGACGGACCTTCAGCCGGTGTGGCCATGGTCAGTTCGCTGGTCTCGGTCATCAGCAACAGGACTGTGCGTCAGGATGTGGCCATGACAGGTGAGATTACCCTGCGCGGAGATGTGCTGCCGGTGGGAGGTATTGGTGAAAAGGTTCTGGCTGCACTGCGGGCCGGAATACGGGAACTGGTTCTGCCGGTTCTCAATGAAAAGGATGTCCTGGAAATTCCGGAGGATATTCGGGAAGGGGTAATTTTTCATTATCCGCATACTATTGAAGAAGCGTTGGAATTTGTACTGGACTCTAAGGCGGATAATTAAAAAATGCTTGGCTGGTTTAAGAAAAAATTTGCGAAAAAGGACAGGCCGGAAGAACCTGTTGTGGAGAAGCCTGCAGAGGCTGTAGAACCTTTAGAAATTATAGATGTTGTAGAATCTATAGAAACTATTGAGGCTGAAGAAGTTGTAGAGGTTGTGAGAACTGAACCGGTTCCGGAACCTGATGACCTTGAGGAATCCGGGCCGGAGTTGGTGGCTGCTGTCGAATCAGCGCCTGCCGAAGACTCTGTTGCTGTATTGGAGGCTGATGCCGTACAACCTCTGGCTGAGGAACCCTCGCTTGAAGAACCTGCCAGTGAAAAGCCAAGTCCTGGCAAACCTCAGGTAGAACAACAAAAACCGCAGCGCCCTTCAATGTTCAAGCGTCTACAGGATCGGTTAGGCAAGACCAGGAATAGTTTTGTTCACCGGCTTGACAGCCTGTTTCTCGGCAAAAAGAAAATCGATCAGGAACTGCTCGATGATCTGGAAGAGATATTAATCACTGCTGATCTCGGCGTAGCCACAACCCGGGAGTTGCTGGATACTGCCCGAATCAGTGTAAAGCGTAACGAACTCAGTGATCCCCAGGCCCTGAAAGGAGTGCTTCGTGATAGAATTCTTACCTTTCTTCAGGAATCCGACCAGCCTGCAGAACTTGTAATGCCGGAATCAGGGCCCTTTGTGATCATGGTCGTGGGGGTAAACGGGGTAGGTAAGACAACTTCCATCGGCAAGATAGCAGCCAAGTTTGTGGGTTCTGGCCAGTCCGTGCTGCTGGTTGCCGGTGATACCTTCCGTGCTGCCGCTATTGACCAGCTCAAAATCTGGGGTGACAGGATCGGTGTGGAGGTGGTAACAGGTGCACCGGGATCCGATCCATCGTCCGTGGTTTTTGATGGGGTTGCCCAGGGCGTAGCCAAGGATTTTGATGTCGTTATCATTGATACTGCCGGCCGTCTCCATACCAGTGTCAACTTGATGGAGGAGTTAAAAAAGATCAAGCGGGTGATCAGCAAGAAACTGGAAGGTGCTCCCCACGAAGTGATGCTGGTTCTCGATGCCACAACCGGCCAGAATGCCATCTCCCAGGCAAAATTATTTAACGAAGTCGTGGGCGTGACAGGTTTGACTCTAACCAAACTTGACGGCACCGCTAAAGGCGGTATTGTGGCTAATGTCTGTCGTGAGTTGAAAATACCGGTTCGCTTTATCGGTATTGGTGAGCAGGTAGACGATTTGCGGGATTTTGATCCCCAGGAGTTTGTTGAAGCCCTGTTCCAGGAGACAGGAGACAGGACACAGGAAACAGAATGAAAAATCGATTGAAAGACAGGCTATCACCTCACCTCTTACCCCTCATCCCTCATTTCTAACATGCAATATCGACAACATAATCAGCCTGGGTGCGGCGGCTGCCTACTTATTATAATGCTGATTCTGCTGGTCACCGGTGGCTGGTCGGCAGTGGGTGATTTTATTTCTATGATCTTTTTTACCGGCATCATGGGGATCGTCCTGCTGGGGGCGGCCTTTTTTGGTTTTTCCTGGTATGTCCGGAAACGGGTGGCTGATTATGAGGCTACCCAGACAGAGAGTCATAATCAGTTTGTCTTTCTGCTCGTCAATATTCTGGTAAAACTTGCCAAGTCCGACGGCCACTTTACCAAGTCTGAGCTGCAGACTATGACCAATTTTTTCCAGTACTCCCTGCATTACAATCAGGACCAGATGTACTGGGTCAAGCAACTGATCAAGGAAGCCAGGGACTCTGAACAGAATCTGGAGGAATTGCTCACTGAATTTCGTCGTACCTTTGCCTATGAACCGCGCCTGATTCTGCTTGAGCTGATTTATCAGATTCTTTACACTAAGGTTCCGGTAAATGATCAGGAGCTGAAACAGGCCCGACAAATTGCAGCTTTTCTGCAGATCAATGAGTATGATCAGCGTACCATTGAAGCCAAGTACCGGTATGGCCGACAAGGGGGTACTGCCGCTGGTGCGACTATCTCCGAAGAACAGTATTACGCGGTCCTGGGGTTAAAGGCAGGTGCTGATTTTGTAGTCATCAAACAGGCCTACCGCAAGCTCTCCAAGCAGTACCATCCGGACAAGGTCGCCCATCTTGGTGAAGAATTTAAAGCTGTGGCTGAAGAAAAGATGAAGGAGATTAATGTGGCCTATGACTTTTTTGAGAAGAAGTTTAATGGAAGTAAATAACAATAGGGAATAGGGAATAGGGAATAGGGAACAGGGAAAAGATAGTAGATGGTGTCCCTTTTTATTTTTCCCTTTTTCTAAAAACTTGTGAGGAAAAAATGACAGTAGCAAAAAAAATGCAGGCATTTGCCGAAAAATCATCCTGGATTCGTAAAATGTTTGAAGAGGGAGCCCGGATGAAGGCGGAATTCGGGGCTGAGAATGTGTTTGACTTCAGCCTGGGTAACCCGGATGTTCCACCACCGCCAAAATTTGGTGAGGTGCTTAAAGATCTGGCGGAAAATGATGCGCCTGGTGTCCATTCCTATATGCCGAATGGTGGTTATCCCTATGTTCGTGAGGCGTTGGCAACCAGGCTGTCGGAAGAGCAGGGTGTGGAATTGGGTCTGGGTGATGTGCTCATGACCTGCGGCGCTGCCGGTGGTTTGAATGTGATTATGAAATCCCTGCTTGATCCCGGTGATGAGGTCATTATCCTGGCGCCGTTTTTTGTCGAGTACAATTTCTATGTGGATAACCATGGCGGGGTAACAAAGATTGTGGCTACAGACGATGAATTCAATATCGATCTGTCAGCCATTGAAGAGGCCCTGACCGAAAAAACCAAGGTGGTGCTGATCAACAGCCCCAATAATCCCACCGGTCAGGTGTATTCCAAGGAGTCGCTTGAGGCTCTGGGAAAATTGCTGGATAGTGCAGGCGAGAAGTTCTGTACCTCCATTTACCTGGCTTCCGATGAACCGTATCGCAAGATCGTGTTTGATGGTATTGAGGTTCCTTCCATCCTGGCTACGACCACAAATTCCATTGTGGTCTCGTCTTACTCCAAGGATCTCTCTTTGCCCGGTGAACGGATTGGCTTCATTGCCGTGCATCCGGACATGCACGGGAAGGGAGAGTTGCTTGATGCTATGACCCTGGCGAACCGGATTCTGGGCTTTGTAAATGCTCCTGCCTTGATGCAGCGGGTTGTTGCCGAACTGCAGGACGAGCGCGTGGATTCCTCTGTCTACGAGCGAAGGCGGAAAGTATTTTGTGACGTTCTCGATGCTGCTGGTCTGGAGTATGTAAAGCCCAAGGGAGCGTTTTATTTGTTTCCGAAAACACCCATTGATGACGTGGAGTTCTGCGCCATCCTGCAGGAAGAAAAAATTCTGGCCGTACCAGGTCGAGGCTTCGGAGCACCCGGTTACGTTCGACTGGCTTTCTGTATTGATGAAAAGGTGATTGCCGGGTCTGCGGATGCTTTTAAGCGGGCAATGGATAAAACCAGGGAATAGGGAATAGGGACAAGGGATTAGTTTAAAACCGACTGCGACGCAGTCGGTTTTTTCTTTTCCTGATCCCTAACCCCTTGTCCCTCGTCCCTTTTTTATATCCTATCCGCCCTCCGGATAATGTCGCATAATTCCAGGGCGATTGTTGAAATTTCCTTTTCATCTTCACCTTCGACCATGACCCGGATGACGGGCTCGGTTCCCGAGGGACGGACCAGGATGCGGCCCCGTTTGCCGAGTTGCTTTTCTGCCTCCCGCAGGGCCTCTGGAAAACCTTGAATGTCTTCAGGGGCGATCTTGGAAGACATGCGCACATTTTCCAGTACCTGGGGATAAGAGGTCATGATTTCGGCCAGTTTTGATAACGGTTTTTTCTTTTTTATCATAATGGAGAGCAGTTGCAGACCGGCCAGGATGCCGTCTCCGGTGGTGTTATGATCCAGAAACACAAGATGGCCTGACTGTTCGCCACCAAAGTTGTAGCCTTTTGCCCGCATGGTCTCTACCACGTAGCGGTCTCCCACCTGGGTGCGCACCAGTTTGCCGCCCATCTTTGCCATGGCCTTTTCCAGCCCTATATTGCTCATGACCGTTGTAACCAGAGTCTTCTTTTTCAGTTTTCTGCGGGAGAGCAGGTCGGCTGCACAGATGGCCATGATATGGTCACCGTCAACGATTTCACCATTTTCGTCACAGACAATGAGCCGGTCACCATCGCCATCCAGGGCAAGGCCAATATCCGCCCCCAGCTGTTTTACCTTTTCCGCCATCACCTCGGGATGCAGGGCACCGCAATCACGGTTGATATTTTTACCGTCCGGGTTGACCCCGATGCTGGTCACCCTGGCACCCAATTCGGAAAAGACAAAAGGCGCGACTTTATAGGTGGCTCCATGGGCACAGTCAAGGACGATATGGAAATCATCCAGCGTGTATTTGGCAGGAAAAGTGTTTTTCAGGAACACGATGTAACGGCCCTTTGCGTCATCAATACGGGTGGCCCTGCCGACCTCGTCCGCCACCGGCCGCAGCGCAGCCATTTTTTGAGAAAAAATAAGATCTTCGATATCCAGTTCCACCTCGTCGGGCAACTTAAACCCATCCCTTGAAAAGATTTTTATGCCATTATCCTGGAAAGGGTTATGGGAGGCGGAGATCACCACGCCTGCATCGGCACGCATAGAGGTGGTTATAAAGGCTATACCTGGTGTGGGCAGGGGGCCGAGCAGCTGCACATCGACGCCCATGGAGCACACTCCCGCAGCCAGAGCATTTTCGATCATGTACCCGGAAAGCCTGGTATCTTTACCTATTACGATGTGGTGACCCTTGGCCTTGGTTTTGACAATAAAGGCAATAGCCCTGCCTATCTGCATTGCTATTTCCGTGGTCATGGGGTAGATGTTTGCAACCCCGCGTACGCCGTCTGTTCCAAAGAGCTGTCTCATTATTTTTACCTGTTGTTGTTTGTGTTTTTAAAGGCCCTGAGTTTCCATCGCCGGTACAGGATCCTTGATTGGAGAAATGTGAACCTTGGCAGGGCTGTGCGATATGATGGTAATCGGCTGATGGCCGGGTACGGTAAGACCGTTTACAATAACCGGTACATCTCGTGGTTGTTGTACATTCTTAGCATTGACATAGGCCCTGAAGAGCATGGATGGTACCGGTGTGTCCCGAATCAGATTTTCCGGAATTTCCGCCACTACAGTGATGGAGTCAGGCTCGACTATTACGGATCGGCTTGCGTCCTTGACATTGATCGGGATTTTGTCGACGGTTTTTTTGATGAACTTTTCCTGCACCTCAATATTGGCAACAACAACGGTTTCGCCGATCAGGTTGACAAAGTCGGCTGAGAGATTGAGGTGGACCGGCAGGGTGATTGAATGGTTAAGACCATCGAGGTTAATAACATAGGACTGAAGGGCAAGTGCTGATTCAAGCACGGTTTTTGGCCCTGACACAATAATTTTGTTCGGATCCAGGGTGATTTGTCGCAACTTGTATCCTGCTGAGACCTCTCCTTCAGTTACGGCATTAATGGGGATTGTTTTCCGGATGAGCTGGTCGATGGAAAAGGTAATGTTGGTAGGTTGCAGACGCAGGACGCTGGTCCCGCGGGGCAGCGGAATGGAGTCATTCTTGTTTTTAATGACTATGGTTCCCGGCCCTGCCCTGGACAGGTCGACAGGTCGGGAAATATTCTGGTTACGCAGCTCTTGCATAATGCTGCGCGGTCCTCGGACGGTCACGTCAAGTTTTTTATGGAATTGGTTGGAGATAACAAGGTTTTTCGGCAGATTTAATACCTCTATTGGAACCTGGATGTTTATGTCCACCTGGTCCTCGCCAACAACAAGATACCAGAGCAACGCGCCTAGGCAGAGCGATACGACCTTGAGCAGCATGTCCTTGCGGTTTGTTATGCCGGCCAGCTTCTGCTTCAGTGATTGTTTTTTCTGTTGAGCCAGTTTTTCCATAAAGGACTGTTGTTCTCCTGGGCGAGAAAAATTTTTTTCAATTCGTAGGTTAGTTTTTCCTCATCATTTAAGGAGGTGATTTTACCTCCCTTAACGATGGAGATTTCCTGGGTTTCCTCTGAGACCACAATAATCACTGCGTCTGTTTCTTCAGATAACCCCAACGCTGCACGGTGCCTGGTACCATAGCGTTTGTTAATTTTGGGATTTCTTGATAAAGGAAGCAGGCAGCCGGCAGAGTGAATCCTACCGTTTTGAATGATAACTCCGCCATCGTGCATGGGTGACATTGGAAAAAAGATGGAAACCAGTAATTCGTGCAGCAATCTGGCATCAATACGAAATCCGGAATCGATATAGTCGCGCAGTCCGTTTTCGCGCTCAATAATGATCAGGGCCCCGATACGCCGTCGGGCCATGTACACAGCAGCTGAGATGATTTCGCCCAGGTCACGCTCTGCCATGTCCTGATACTTAAGAAACGGGGTTTTACCCATCCCGGCCAGGGCACGGCGTATATCCCGCTGAAAAACAATGATGGCAATGAGCAGAATGGAACTTAAAAAAGTGCGCAGTAGCCAGTGTAGTGCCAGTAGGCCCAACTGACTGGAAATAAAGTATATAATGGTGATGACAATGATGCCCGCAAGCATCTGTACAGCCCGGGTGCCGCGGATTAGCAGAATAACCCGGTAAATAATATAGGAGACAATAAGGATATCAACGATATCCTGCCACCTGAGAGAGCTGAGAATGTCAGGCATGAAGAATTGTTTAGGGTGAAGTTAACCTGTTACTTTAAGAGAATCTATTATTCTTTAAATTTATCATGTTATCCTGTACTTGAACAGAGAAAATTAAGAAACACTGTGATTTTTTAATCCGGTGTAGTATTCAGGGTCGGAGTGTCCGCAGTAACCATAGATGAAATGAAAAGGTAATTTGGGCGGGGTTTGTGCATTTCGTGCTTACAAACTCAAGATCAAAGTAGCAGTTTGGGGATGGGCCGTGCAGAGAGTCTGGTATTTGATAACTTCTATCAGTGGTGTCCAATGGCTGGAGTTGTTGGGGATTTTGTCTATCCTGACGTTTATCGGCAGCCTGTTGATTATTCCCTGGTTGATTCTCCGTCTCTCACCGGAATATTTTATCAGGCACCGGCTTGACGTGATTGAGCGTCACCAGCGGCATCCGGTGCTGGCGATCATAATTTTTTTTCTGCGTAATACAGTTGGGCTTGGCCTGTTGGCTGCAGGAATGGCCATGCTGGTTATACCCGGCCAGGGAATCCTGACCATGTTGATCGGTCTCTCTTTTATGGATTTTCCCGGAAAACATCATTTGCTTGAAAAGGTGGTACAGGGCACGAGAGTACAGCGATCACTGAACTGGATACGAAGAAAAGGCGGCAGGGAGGATCTGGTCTTTGCAGTGGAACAGGCAGAAGACTGAAAGATATTAACCCGTATATTTCACAAGTCGAGGTGGCTGCAGATGCGCTGAGCACCTGAGTAAGCTATAGTTGCCTATGCTTGCTCAGGTAGCGACAAAGCAGGTGCGGCTGCATCGGCTTGCCTTCGGTGAACACTTTGCAAATTGTTCGAGAACAAATTGTCTCTAAATTATTACTAAAATTCCATATGTTACGATGCATGGAGCAAAGTGTTCATGAAATATGCGGGTTAACACACCTTTTGCCTTCTACCTGTTAACCTTGCACCTGATTTCAACTCACCATACTGCCGCTGGATTTTTCTGCCTTTGTCTTTAAGCCGGCTGTAATAAGAGCGTCGCTGAGTTCCATATAGTCACTGCTGTTGGGATGTCCTTTGGCTGCAGGCGCATCGCCCAGCCAGGGAGGTTGCGGATTCTTGTTGGCCGCAGTTTCCATCATCTTTGCCGATACCTCACCCTGGCAGCTGAAGCTGCCGATAACTGTTGCGTTTGCTGTCAGTTCTTCGGCCTTGTTTAACGCCATTTTTGCATGATCAGAGCCTGGTGCAGCACCATGGGTGGCAAACAGGAATATCTTGCCGCTGCATTGTTTCAAAAACTCCTGAGCCGCTGGATCAGGCTGACCACCCTTAAGCCAGAACCCTACACATACAACGTCATACTTGCCCGGATCCGGTGCTGTGGAAACCGGTGCAATGTCCTTGTCCTCCGGCAACTGTTTGAACAATTCTTCGGCCAGTTTTTTAGTATTCCCCCCCTTGGACGAATACACGATCAGGTTTTTCATTTACAATCTCCTTGTAAGAAATGATTAACTGCATTCCGGCAAAACCGGTTTGTTTTATTTTTGTGCATATGTGCACCTTAAGGCTTGTTTATTTTTTTTCAAGGAGTTTTTCTGTTTTGTTATCATGGGAAAATGGCAGGTAAAGCGGGTCACCGATGAGCACCATCTGCCAGGACAGGTACGGCAGGCTGATCAGGTAGCATTCAGCCAGGCTCAGGTAGCCGTCAACAAGATGGCCAAAAAAGATATCCGGTTGAGGAAAACCCAGGACATAAGGCTCAAAAACCGGTCCTATAGTAGCCCCAATACCGTTTTCAAGCATCCGTTTGCACCATACCTGGCTGTCTTTCCTCTTTAATGTTGAACACTCGCTACTTGCAACATGAAATCCCACTGAACCCTTTGTCCAGGTAAAAGCATCAATGTATCGTGCCAGGCTGTACCAGCCGCAATACAGAGCAGTATTTGGGCAGTCACCCTGCTGGAAAAGCTCTGATTTGCTGTCCAGCCTGACCGGCAGCAGGTATCTGCTTCTGACCAGTTCCGCCGCCCTGTGAATGGCACTGTCATACAGACCATAGGCATCAGGCTTATTCTTCTCGGATTTTGGCCAGCGGGCATCGAAACAGGCGCGGCCCTGCAATCCATTGCGCTCTGTAGAAATGGAATCATCAATTATTCTGCGAACGATCGCTGGATCAGGACCATCCAAGCGGCTCACCATAAGGACGTTGTCGCGCTTCAGCACTGTTTTTGTTTGACGAAACCCCAGAAAATAGGGGTTGGCCAGCCAGCCGTCAAGGGGATAGCTGCCACTCAGGATTAATGCCAGTTCAGAATCAACCGCTGCCTGATCATCCTTTCCGGCACCCTTTTCTTTAGATGTATCAACCTGTTGCCGGTGAATTCGTAACGGCACGCCATAGATTGTGACCAGACAACGAATTTTTTTTCGGTCTGCAAGCCCGTTGATCTGTTGCAAGATAGGATCGCGGATAGCCTGGTTAAAGTGCTTTCTTGAGCAGGTTTCATCATTTGATGCATCTATCAGGATAAGGTGATTATCCGGGATCTGCCGTTGCTGCATATAGTAGTGGGCAAGTTCGATCGATTCCGGGACCCGGTTATTGGCAATTACAGCAATCTCCAGCGGTTCCAGGGCACAGGCGATGCTTGACTGCAGGAGTAGCAGGCATGAACAGATGAGCAGTAATCGATCACGGCCACCACACCTTCGCACTCTCGTTACTTGACGTATAAAGCGGCTGTAACGGCAAGAAAAGAGAGCACAAATCTGCGGCACCCGTAACCAATTACAAGCTTGGAGGTTATGATACCGCATAGTTACGATCCCCTGATTGGTTATGACGAGCAGGCTGGTAGATACGAACATGAAAAAACGAGGACAAAAGCAATTTTGTTGATTAAGGATGATAGTCTTGTAAAAAGTCGAAAACTCACCGCAGAGACGCAGAGGTAACCTTTCATAGAAAAAAACTCTGCGTTCTTTGCGTCTCTGCGGTAAATAAATAATTTAACGAATCAATCAAGGATAAATGTGTACAAGTTCATATCAATATTATATCAACGATACCAGATACAATAAACCAGTTGCCGGTTTTTATGCATCCAATAACCGCTATCCCTGAATTTCAGCAGCAACTTCTTTGCTGGTTTACAACCCATCAGCGTGCTCTGCCCTGGCGAGTCCATTACAGGCCTTACCATGTCTGGATATCGGAAGTCATGGGTCAGCAGACCCAGATGGATCGGGTTGTCGATTATTTCAACCGTTGGCAAGAGCAGTTTCCTGATATCTTCTCTGTGGCAAATGCACCGGAGCAACGGCTTTTAAAGGCATGGGAAGGGCTTGGTTATTACAGTCGTGCCCGGAATATTCAAAAGACAGCCAGGATCCTGGTACGAGAGTATGGTGCCGAGCTTCCCGCTGATTACAATGCCCTGATGAGTTTGCCCGGAATCGGTCCCTATACCGCCGCCGCCATAATGTCCATCGCCTTTAATGGACCGTACCCGGTTCTTGATGCCAATGTGGAACGGATCCTCTGCAGGATAGCGGATCTGGATAAACCTGCAAAACATACAATCACCCGTCTCCAGTTACAGCAGTTGACTGGGGAGTTATTGCCCGATGGTAATGCCCGCAATTTTAACCAGGCTTTGATGGAGTTAGGTGCTCTGGTTTGTAAGCCGAAGAATCCGCATTGTGATGCCTGCCCAGTGCGGAATCATTGTCATGCACTGGCAACAGATACCGTTGATCTACGTCCGGTTCCCGTTAAAAAAGAGCAAAAAATCGACATCACCATGTCCTGCGCTCTAATTTTTCATGCTGACCGCCTGTTTATACAGCAGCGCTTGCCAGACGATGTATGGGGTGGACTTTGGGAATTTCCCGGTGGCAGGTTGAAAGAGGGTGAAACTCCGGAACAGGCGGCAAAACGGGAGGTCTATGAGGAGACGGAATTTAAGATTATTGACCTGCAGCCCTTTGCCACAGTCGTCCATCATTACACAAAATACCGGGTCAAACTGCATTCCTTCTGCTGCAGGCTCTCCCAGGAAAAGGCAATCCCTGTCCTGCATGCGGCCAGTCACTGTCATTGGGTAACCGTGGATGAACTGGAGGGATACCCATTTCCGTCAGGGCATCGTCAGTTGATCAGCAAATTACGTGACTGATAGCAGGGTTCATAACTCTGCGTTAACACAACCTCCAAATTACTTGTTGCTAAAAGATGACCCGTAACGAATAAGATTCAATTATTATTCTCTGCGCCTTTCAAGCTCTATTCTGGATTTTTGCCATCTAAATTCCGTAATAGCGGAAAAGTTCTGTACATTATTGAAACGATGTTATAATATTTAATGAATTTCATTCAATGTATCCTTTTCGGAGCGTTTACTTGGCAGATTTTGACACAGAATTGGCAGAGACCAGAAAAGAGGTCGATCGGTTAGGCAGGAATTGGCAGGCCCTGCTTGATGTTATGCCGGAGATGGTTCTGCTGGTCGGTGAGGATTATGTAATAGAGTATATGAATCGTAGCGCCAGGGAACGGCTTGGTAACCTCTGTTCTCAGAAGTGTAGTCAGGATCTGCAGAAAGCCTGCCAGCAAAGCTCTATTTCTTCCCCGCAACATCAAGATGTACCTCCTGCCGACTCACAGGGGAAGTTGCTTGAAACAGTGGTTAACGGCATTCCTGTTGAGTACACAGCAGTTTCCTTTGCAGGCTATACCGGCGCCTGCCTGACCATGATCGTGATGCGTGATATTGGTGAACGGAAGGTGTTTGAACGGGAGATCCTGGAATTTAATACTAATATTGAAAAAATCCTTAAGAAGAAGATCACTGAACTGCAGGAGAGCGAGGAACTACGTTCCCGATTGTCTCACGAGGTCAACAGTTTGAAAAATCAGCTCGGCCATTATCACCGGGCTGATAAGATGGTGGGCAGCAGTCCAAAGACTCGGGAACTGCGCGAGATGATACACCAGGTGGCCAAGTCTGATGCCACTATTCTGATTACCGGTGAATCCGGGACCGGCAAGGAGCTGGTTGCCAACCTGATCAAGGCAACCAGTAACCGTGATAGCAAGCCTTTTCTCAAAATTAACTGTAATGCTATTAACGATTCCATTCTGGAAAGTGATCTGTTCGGCTATGAAAAAGGTGCTTTTACAGGTGCTGCAACCAGGAAAAAAGGAAAGTTTGAAATCGTCGATGGCGGAACGATTTTTCTGGATGAAATCGGTGATATCTCTTCACGGATGCAGGCTGCCCTGCTCAGGGTGCTTCAGAACGGTGAGATTGTCCGGGTGGGTGGCACGGAACCGATTAAGGTTGATGTTCGTATTCTTGCAGCTACCAATGTTGATCTCGTCACGGCTGTACAGGAGAAGACCTTTCGCCTTGATCTTTTCTATCGATTAAACATTATTAATATTGATATTCCTCCCCTGCGCGAGCGCAAGGAGGAAATTATCGAGCTTGTTTCCTATTTTGTAAAGTATTACCGGGAGGCATTTAATAAAGAGATCGATTTCGTGCCCCGGTCTATTATTGATCGGCTGCTGGTACATGACTGGCCGGGAAATATTCGTGAACTTGAAAATCTCATCCAACGTGCTGTGCTCATGGCAAAAGGCAAGATGATAACGGAACAGGAACTGTTGTTTGATCAGACTGTTACAAAGAGTCCGGCGGAAGAAAATAAACAGGATAATGAAGTACAAAAGAAGCTCGGACTGCTTCCTCTTAAAACCATTTTAGCGGATTTCGAGAGAGGGGTTATTGAACAATCCCTGCGCAAGTGGAAGGGAAACGTGTCCAAAGCGGCCTCTGAACTCCGTCTTGGTAAAACAGCTCTGTATGAGAAAATGAAGCGCAATAATATATCGGCCAAGATGATCAAAAAAAGCTCAAAATAAGGGAATTTTGAAGATTGAATAACGCTTTACCTGTTGATTTTGATGAGTAGTTGTAAAAGATTGTATTATGATTTGATTCTTGGCCGATATAGATATGGCTTGGAAATTGCAGGTGCCTATAGTAGTTAAGTTAAGCTGTTTCTCAGCCACCTGTTGTCGTGTAGCAGTTAAGAGGGGACAGAGTGATTTGCTTTATACTACAGGTTATCGTAAAAAGATTTTGATAAATTTAATATATTTACATTTGACAGATACTGTATGGAATCACGTAATAATCGTACTGTAAAAGTTCAGGTATGCCCTTATTGGTCAGATTCTACGAAGAGTTGTCTCGTCAACAAGGAAGGGCTTTATCTGCCGGTTTCCGAGCATATCCATACCTATTGCCGGACAAGCAATTATCCCTCATGTCCCCAGTTTGAACAGCAGGGAACCGCTTTGCAAGAGAATCAAAACGGCTCCGGAAAAGTCGCTGACCGCCGCGAGTGTATAGTCGTCGACCGCCGAAAAATAAGAGAAACCGACCGTCGAGGGAGTGTTCGGATTTCCGGAAGTTATTCACTCCAGCTTGCTGGTTTGCAGAAAGATGGTCACACTACATCTTTACTAGACAACCAAGCAACTACTGTTGATCTGAGTCTTGGTGGAATACGATTGCAGACCCATTGTGAACTTTCAGTTAACTCCATGGTTTCATTCTCTATGAACGGTGATTCCGGTGGGCCGCCTGTACAAGGTATCGGCCAGATAATGTGGTGTCGGCCAGTAGAGGATACCTCGGTTTATCATGCCGGAATTGTTTTTACTGAGAGTTCTACATCCGGCGCTATGCGCCGTTATCTTGGTGTCTCTCTTTCCTGATTTCGATTTTCCGGAAAAACGGTTTTTCTTATCTTGTTTATCTATCGTACTTTTCTTAATATTTTTCGTTTTCCCGGTCATCTT
The DNA here is from genome assembly GCA_034660835.1 of Thermodesulfobacteriota bacterium. Lineage (GTDB taxonomy): Bacteria > Desulfobacterota > Desulfobulbia > Desulfobulbales > Desulfobulbaceae > Desulfobulbus_C. The sequence continues at coordinate 3,397 of JAYEKB010000421.1, read as the reverse complement.
TTTGTGTATAGTCCGGCATAAAGGAATATATTTCTTTTTTTCCCTGATTTAGCAGTAGCAGCTGGTTTCTTTTGTGATTTTTTTCTTTCCCTGGAACATTTTATTGGGCTTCTGTCCTTTTTGATTGACCTTCCCCAATGTACAGGTAAACTCCCCTAACCCGCATATTTCATGAACACTTTGTTTAATGCATCATAACATGCGGATTTTTTGGTGATAATTTCAATCCTATCTCTTTTCAGAAATTTGCAAAGTGTTCACCGAAGGCAAGCCGATGCGGCCGCACCTGCTTTGTCGCTACCTGAATAAGCATAGGCAACTATAGCTTACTCAGGTGCTCAGCGCATCTGCAGCCACCTCGACTTGTGAAATATGCGGGCTAACCCCTAACTAACCCCTAAACTTTCTAACTCCTTTCCCAATGCTCAAACTCATCTTCTCCCCCCGCATGCTGGTCTCCTTCCTCATGGGCTTTTCCTGCGGAGTACCGCTCCTGCTCACCCTGTCGGTTCTGCAGGCCTGGATGAAGGAAGAAGGGGTTGATCTCTCGGTCATTGGTTTGTTCTCCCTGGTGGGTTTGCCCTATACCCTGAAGTTTCTCTGGTCACCAATACTGGATCGTTTTACGCTGCCTCTGTTTGGCCGAAGGCGTGGCTGGCTCTTGCTCTTCCAGCTAATCCTTGCGCTGGCCATTGCAGGACTGGGCATGTCCAACCCTGCAACTAATCCCTGGCTGGTTGCAGGTGCCGCCTTTCTGGTCACCTTTTTTTCCGCTTCCCAGGATATCGTGGTTGATGCTTACCGGCGGGAAGATCTCTCTGATAATGAACTGGGGCTTGGCTCCTCACTCTATGTCAACGGCTACCGGGTGGGTATGCTGCTGGCCGGCAGCGGTGGCCTTATCCTGTCCGATCATTTCAGCTTCCAGCAGGTGTATTTCATGATGGCAGCCAGTCTGCTGGTCGGTATCGTGACGACTTTGTTCTGCCGGGAACCGGAAGTTGCCGAGGGCACCCCCAAGACCTTTCGTGAGGCTGTTCTCCAGCCCTTTATAGAATATTTCAGCCGTGACGGCGCCCTGCTGATCCTGCTCTTTATCCTGCTCTATAAGATCGGTGATCAGATGGCCTCCACCATGACTACTCCGTTTTATTTAGATATCGGCTTTACCAAGACCCAGATCGGGGCGGTGGCTAAAATGTTCGGCTTCTGGGCAACCATTGGCGGCGGCCTGCTGGGCGGCATTATGCTTCTGCGGTTGGGGATAATCCGTTCACTCTGGATTTTCGGTATCCTTCAGGCCATATCCACGGCCGGTTTTTCTCTGCTGGCAATGGTCGGCAACAACTTGACCGGCCTGGCCGCAGTCATTGCCTTTGAAAATCTTGCCGGCGGCATGGGTACGGCCGCCTATGTGGCCTATATGGCCTCGATCACCAATAAAAAATTTACTGCCACCCAGTATGCCCTGCTTTCAAGCCTGATGGGTATTCCCAGGGTGCTGGCCTCGGCTCCCACCGGTTTTATGGCCCAGTCCATGGGCTGGTTCTGGTTTTTTATTGTCTGTACCCTGATTGCCATACCCGGTCTGGTCGTTTTGCAATGGGTGGCCGGCATGCAGCAAAAGAACTCGTGAATAGCCATTGACCTCTTTTGCTTGCAGTGAATGTGTGTTATTTTGTATATAAAGATATTGAGAAAATGAAAAGAGTTGCAGCAGCAGTGCATTTTGCTCTTGATTTATAATGGTAAAATATGCCTACAAAAATAAAAATATACAACACCCTGACCCGTAAAAAAGAGCTGCTGCAGCCTATGCAGGAGGGCCATGTCAAACTCTATGTCTGTGGCATTACCTCGTATGATTACTGTCATATCGGTCATGCCCGCTCAGCCCTTGTCTTTGACATGGTGGTACGCTACCTGCGTTATCGCGGCTATAAGGTGACCTTTGTCCGTAATTTTACTGATATCGATGATAAAATCATTGCCCGGGCAGCAGAGCAGGGTGCCAGCTCGCAAGAATTGGCCAAGCGGTTTATTGCTGAATTTTACACGGATATGAATGCACTCGGTGTATTGCGGCCCGATATCGAGCCCAGGGCTACGCAACATATCGGCGAGATGATTGAGCTGGTGCAGGAGCTTATCGACTGTGGTCTTGCCTATGCTTCAGGTGGTGATGTCTATTACCGGGTCGGTAAGTTTCCAGATTACGGCATGCTGTCGGGACGCAGCCTGGACGATATGCAGGCAGGTGCCCGCATTGAAGTGAGTGACAAAAAAGAGCATCCCATGGATTTTGTTCTCTGGAAAGGAGCCAAGCCGGGCGAGCCCAAATGGCAGAGCCCTTGGGGAGAGGGCAGACCCGGCTGGCATATTGAGTGCTCGGCCATGAGCCGTAAATATCTGGGTGAAAATTTTGATATTCATGGCGGTGGCAAGGATCTTATTTTCCCGCATCATGAAAACGAGATTGCCCAGTCCGTGGGAGCCAACAAAAAACCCTTTGCCAACCTGTGGATGCATCACGGTTTTGTGACAATCAAGGACGAAAAAATGTCCAAGTCGCTGGGGAATTTTCTTACTATCCGTGATGTCCTGCGTGACTATCCGGCAGAGGTGCTGCGCTTGTTTCTTTTTTCCACCCAGTACCGCAATCCCCTGGATTTTACTGAAGCTGCCCTGCAGGACGCGCAGGCAGGGCTTGACCGGATGTATGGTTGTCTGGCAGGGATTGCCGGACTTGCCGGACTTGCCGGCGCAGGCAACGGACAACCGGTTATCGGTAGCAAAGACCGGCAAAAGATAGAGTCGTTGCGGCCCCGTTTTGAGTCTGCCATGGATAATGATTTTAATACAGCCCAGGCACTTGGCCTGCTCTTTGATGCAGTGAAGGTGCTCAATAAGGTGACCCGCATGCTGCCGCCACAGCCGGCGCTGGATGATCTGCAACTGGTACGGCAGGGTGGGGCTGATTTGCGGGAACTTGCCGGCCTGCTTGGGGTTTTACAGCAGGACCCGGAACAGTATGTGCAACTCAAAAAGCAGCAGTTGCTGGCTGCAATTGAGTTGTCGGCAGAAGAAATCGACGCTTTGATTGCACGACGTAAGATGGCCCGTGCCCGCAAAGACTGGGCAGCAGGCGATGCAGTCCGTGATGAGCTGCTTGCTCATAACATTGAACTGCACGATGGTCCGGACGGAACGACCTGGGATGTTAAATCATAGAATTGACGTCATCCTGCAGGTCAAGAGAAAGCTGCCTGGCTTAGCCCGCATATTTCACAAGTCGAGGCGGCTGCAGATGCGCTGAGCGCAGGAGTAGGCAGGTAAGCGCAGACTCCGATAGTTGCCTATGCCTGCTCCTGCAGCGACAAAGCAGGTGCGGTCGCAT
>JAYEKB010000420.1:0-7339 GCA_034660835.1 Thermodesulfobacteriota bacterium | reverse complement strand
GTCGCATCGGCTTGCCTTCGGTGAACACTTTGCAAATTTAAAGTAGGGAATAATGCGCAATTTTATCATATGATTTACAGAGGTTACCTTAAAATGAGCAAAGTGTTCATGAAATATGCGGGCTAACTGCTGCGTATCAGCTCCAGCAATTCAGCTGCACTGATGCGGGCGCTGACATCCGAGCCTTCAAGAAGTGAGTTTGCCAAGTCCCGTTTTTCCTGGTGCAGACGGACAATTTTTTCCTCAATGGTATTTGCGGTGACCAGTCGGTACACGGTTACCGGTCGTTTCTGGCCGATGCGGTGAGCTCGGTCTGCGGCCTGATCTTCCACAGCCGGATTCCACCAGGGATCCATGTGAATAACATAATCGGCCGCGGTCAGGTTCAGGCCAAGGCCGCCCGCCTTGAGACTGATGAGAAACAGGTCGCCCTCACCGGCCTGAAAGGATTCCACCTGGCGTTGGCGTTCTTTGGTCGGTGTGGTGCCGTCCAGGTACTTGTAGACTATGCCCTCGTTGTCAAGATATTCACGTATCAGGGCCAGGTGGCCTGTGAACTGGCTGAAGACCAGGGCCTTGTGGCGGGAGCCCAACAACTCCTCCACCACCTCGGCAAAGACCTGCAGCTTGGTTGAGGGGATTTTCGTATGCTCGTCAATGAGCCTGGGGTTGCAGCAGGCCCGGCGCAAGCGCATGATCTCGGCCAGGATCTGCAGGTGACGCCCGGGTTTCTGGGCGCTGCCCTCGATATTTTCTATGGCCTGCTGGCGGATGGCCTCATAAAATTGCATTTCGTTGGTCTTCATCTCCACCCGCAGGGTGATCTCGGTACGCGGGGGTAACTCCTCGAGAACTTGAGACTTGATGCGGCGCAGCATAAAGGGCTGGATCAGTTTTTTCAGCTGCAGACGGGCAGCCCGATCATGATGTTTTTCAATGGGGATGCCGTAGCGTGCATTGAATTGTTTATAGGTACCGAGCAGGCCGGGGTTGATAAAGGAAAACAGGTTCCACAACTCGCCAAGATGATTTTCAATGGGTGTGCCTGTGGTGATAAGCCGGAATTTTCCATTAAGGCGCATTGCCGCCTTGGAGCGCTTGGTTGCGGCATTTTTGATGGACTGGGCTTCATCAAGGACAATAGTCTGCCACTGGGTGGACTCAAGCAACTCCACCTCCTGCTGCAGCAGGGTATAGCTGGTGACAAGCATGTCGCGCTTGCCCATTGCCTTGACCGTTGCCTCCCGGTCCGTACCGCTTAAGCTGTGAATTTTCAGCGTCGGTGCAAAACGGGTGGCCTCCACTTCCCAGTTCATGCATACGGAAGTGGGTGCAATAACCAGGGTGGGTCCGTCCTGGGCCCGTTGGAGAATTACAGCCAGTGCCTGCAGGGTCTTGCCCAACCCCATGTCGTCCGCCAGACAGCCGCCGATACCCAGGTGGGCCAGTCGTGCCAACCAGACAAACCCCTCGGCCTGGTAATCACGCAGCTCTGCCTGCAGGGTGGTAGGCACCTCAGGCACCAGATCCCGGGCAATCTCGATATCTTCCAACTGTTTGTTCCATCCCTCGTCCGTTGTGGTGTTGGCCTGACGGGTCAGGTCATCCAGGGCAAGGGCTGCCAGGGGATGAACATGAATTTCATCATCACCGGTGGTATCACCGAACTGGATCAGCTCTTCAATCCGGTTACGAAATTCCTGGGTCAAGGCCAGGAACTGCCCTTCGCCCAGGGGAATAAAGCGGCTGTGGGACTCTCGTACCTTTTCCAGCAGGGTCTTTAAATCGATGACCTCATCCTGGTCGATCTGCAGCCGTCCGGATAGGGCAAACCAGTCCTGCTGACTGGTACGGATATTAAGATTCAACTGGTTAACCCCAGCCTGTCTGCGCACGGCAAGTTTCTCACCTTCAGGCCATTCCAGCACCACCCGCTCACGAATCTCTTCCAGTTCAAGCAAGGCCTGCAAACATTCTTCCGGGTCAAGCAGGTGCCATTCGCGCTCGTTTTCCTGTTCCAGATCTATGGCCAGGTCAAGGATGGGACAGCTTTCTTCGATTTCGCGGGCCTTTTCCTCTTCAAGCAGGAGGTTACGCCTGGTCTGCAACCGCCGTTCATCCACCTCGGCCATGAGGTTGGCCACGCCGGCACCAGGCTTCAGATAAGGACCGCGGCGGGAAAAGGGCTGGACAAACATTTCAAGGCGAAAACCACTGCCATACGGAATAACATGGATATGAATGGTGGCATCTGCCTCGACAACAATCACATCCTGATCCGCCAGGCCCACATCAATGGAGGAATGAACAGTCATAAAGGAGGCAATATTGCCAATGGCATCCAGAACCTGGCGGCTGGCGGCAACAGGAATCCGCAACCCGTCACGCCCGGTGATATCGGCCACCCGCCGATGCTCGTCATTGATCTCCATGACCCGGAAGCGGGTGGGGGTTTCCGGCCAGAGCGCTACTTTACCTTCACCGATATCCTGGGCAAAATGGATAAAAAGAAAGCCCTCCTGCTCTTCGACCATCAGCTCCGGTTCGCCAGCCACTATTTCCACCGGTACATCACCTTTTTCCAGAAACACCAGTGGATGACCCACCAGGGCCGGCAGGGCCTCATCCATGTCAAACTCACAGCCACCATTGCGGGAACTTGCATCCCCCACCTGGCGCAGGCCGCCGCAGATTTGTACATCCTGGGCAGTGAGAAAATCAAAATTCTGTCGCGATATGAGCCGGTTCAAGGAAATAGCCCTGCCTTTACTCCACTGGCGTGATGCGGATTTTTTCTGCTCCTTGGGCGTCAGGGTCAGGGTTTCGCCGTCGAATTCGACCATCCAGGCCAGGCGGATGGTCCGCTCAGGGGCCCGTGATCGATTGGTAACCGTGATCAGTTCCTGCAGGCTGCGTTTCCAGGAATCTTCCGGCGAGATAATATGGACAATAGTTTTGCAGCCCAGTTCTTTTTGCAATGCGTGTGCAGCTGATGCCATATCGCCCCTTACAGGCTCAAGGGTCGCTAACAGTTCAGCAGACTCCATGGCCAGCCAGGAAAAATCGTTGTCCCTGGCCTGCTCGTACAGCGATATCAAGGCATCCTGGAATTCCTTTGGTATTTCTACACCTATCCAGTAGAGAGAGAGTACGGCTATCAGGGTTGTCAGGCTGCGCTCTTCGGCCCCAAAACGCTCGGTCAGGGTCAGCATGTCAGGCATGGTGCCGTCCACGGACCTGGTATAGGCATCCAGAAAGCGAAAAGGGATTTCCTCCGGGCAACCCTTGCAGCGGGCAAGCACCAGGGCAACCGAATGTCGTATCAATTCACGGTCAGCTTCAGAATTGCGAACCAGCAGTGCCAGGATGCAAAATAAACCGGTAATACCCAGGAAAAAAGTATCTTTGGATTCTGCATAGTTATGAAGCAGTTCAAGATCCTGCTCAAAGAGTTCCAGGGCCTCATCAGTTCGGCCATGGAGAAATGCAACACTGCCGGCAAAACCGGAACCCTGGAAGGAGTCGGCGTGGGCTGCAAGAAGATCTTCCAGTTTCTTGCAGTTGCCCTGCAACAGGTAGTAGCCGGCCAGCATTCGTTGAAAAGGAATCCGTTCATCCTCAGACAAGCTCATCCCCTCTTCATCTTCAAGATAAGTGACTACGGCCGGAAAGTGGATTGCATGCTCCATGGAATAACGAATGATACGATCCAGGAGAAAAAACTGCAGGGATCCGGGAAGACTGCCGAACCACTCAGCATTAAAGGCTCGGGCTACGATTCGGACAGCAGGAGGTTCCGAACCTGTTTGTTCCTGACACTGTTCTTCCAGGAAAACGGCAGCCTCGTCAATCTTGTCAAAGTCGTGCGAGTAGATGCCGATGCGGAACTGACGCAGAGCCCGCCGGCAGCGGGTGGACCATTTGCCGTACAGATAGGAGACCGGTGCCTCTTTTTCAATCAGGGCCGCAAAGACGGAAAAACGATCCTCTGCTATTGCCTGTCGGGTCAGCTGTTCGGCAAGCAGCGGCCGGCACTGGTTGAGAGGACCAAGCAATTCAAGTTCACGAAGCCGACGGATAACAGCCTGCAACTCTTCACTGCGTGGCCGGTGATTACCCGGCAGGGGGATATTTATCCGGCCAAGGCAATTGTTGAGAAAAGTTATTGATACCGGCTCATAGATGATGGAGATAAATTGGAGCAGGAATTGTTCAAAGGGCGGCAGGCTCTGAATAAGGGCCATCTGGATATTATCTTTGTCAGGCACGGGTATTTTTTCTTAAAGGAAAGTAACTCAAATTCTACAACCTACTTATTTCATTCTATCACATCATTGACTTTTCGTTAAACAGAAAACAAAAGAACAGAAAATGACTCAGTAACCGGGCTGTACAGTCAACGCACATCGGAATGATTGGTCGATAGCGCTGAGCTGTATGCAACGGTGCTGATTTTGAGAGTAGAAACCGTTGCCTGGGGATTCAGTAATATTGCAGGTTATTGTCAGATTTATTGATTTGTAGTTCGTTTAATCCTAGAAGAGTGGAAGCAGGCCTGTCGTTGCAGTATCCGTTTTAAAATTCAGTATAAAATATAAGGAAAAAAGATTTGACAGGAAGCCGTTTTTTCGGTAGGTATTTGTGACGTGAGCTGAACCACCATTCACTTTGTTTAGTGAGTAATCACTATTTATTGAGTTATCAGGAGCGGTTATATGATTACAATTGACATCACATTGGTAATTCATATCATCAATATGATCGTATTGATGTTTGTCCTCAACGCAATTCTCTATAAGCCGGTTTTAGGGATTCTGGAAAAACGGCAGGGGAAACTGGATGCGCTGAGCAATGATGTTGAGCAGTTCGAGCAGAACGCCCGTCATCGTCAGGCTGAAGTGGATAAGAAAATGCGCCAGGCAAGTGCCAAGGCCAAAAAAGCGCTGGATGGTGCCAGGAGTGAGGCCCAGGCTGCAGGAGCTGAGAAGGTGGCTGCAATTCGCCAGGAAGCGGATGGTGAGAAGGAAAAACAGCTGGCAGATGTAAAGACTCAGGTTGATGCTGCCCGTACAGAGCTGCTGGATAATGTAACTGGGTTTGCCCAGGAGATGGCTGGAAAGATACTTGGAAGGAGTCTGAAAGCATGAGAGCTCATTTACTGAAAATTGTACTGCCGCTGCTGTTGGCGATAGCGATCTGTGCAGCACCGTCTGTGTTTGCGTCAGGCCAAGCTGCAGTAACTGCAGGTGACGATCAAGCGCTGCATGGTGTGGAAGCTGCCCATGAGGCCAACAAGGCGTTTGAGGAAAAACAGCACGGTGATATTGCTGCAGCAGCTCATGATCAGCATGCGGCTAATGTACACGATGCTGAGGTGGCAGAAGCCGCCCATGGCGACGGACACGGTGACGGTCACGCCGCCCCGATGATCACAGCGGAAAAGCTGAAGGATCTCTTCTGGCGTACGGCAAACTTCATTGCCCTGATTATTATCCTGGTGAAATTTCTTGCCAAGCCTATAGCTAATGGTTTGAGTGGTCGTCGTCGTGGCATTCAGGACGAGCTTGAGGACCTGGAAACAAAACGTGATGCAGCGGAACGTTCTTATAAAGAGTTTGAGGGCCGTCTTGCCGGCATGGAAAAGGAGATGGATTCCGTTGTTGAAAAGGCTATAGCAATGGCCCAGGACGAGAAAACCCGTATTCTGAGTGAGGCGGAGCAGTCAGCGGAAGAAATCAAAAAACAGGCTGAAGCGGCGGTACAGTCCGCGATCGTTGAGGCAAAAGGAAAACTGCAGGACGAGGTGGCAGAACAAGCCGCCGCCATGGCCGAGGAGTTGATCGTAAAGAATCTGACTGCAAAGGATCAGGTTGCGATAACTGAACAGTATCTTGAGAGAGTGGGTGCGGTACAGTGAAACAGATAATCTTAGCAAAGCGCTATGCCAAGGCAATATTTTCCCTTGGTAAGGAGCAGAAAAAAGTTGATGCCTATGCGGAGTCGCTGGCAGCGATAGCCGAGCTCTATGAGAATCCGGAGCTTGAGGTCGCTGATGCGCTGACCAATCCCCTGTATCCTATGGAGGCCAGGCAGAAGGTTATGGCCAAGATCGCGGAATCAGTAGATGCTGATGCTATCATGACCTCCTTTCTGAACCTGTTGATTGAGAAAAAGCGGGTTGATGTGCTGCCTGAAATTGCCCGCGAGGTCCAGGAAATGGTTGACCGTGAGCAGAACATCAGCCACGGTTCCGTTACTTCTGCTGTAAAGCTTAACAAGACACTGCTTAAAAAAATCCAGGCTACGCTGGAAAAAATAACAGGAAACAAGGTAATTCTTGAGACACAGGTTGATCCTTCCATTATCGGCGGTATCGTTGCCAAGGTCGGAGATCTGGTGTTGGACGGAAGCATAAGAACGCAACTTAATGGATTAAAAGAATCTATCAAGGGGAGAGAATAGTCAAATGCAGATCAAAGCCTCAGAAATCAGTCAGATCATTAAGGATCAAATCGCCGGCTACGAAAGTGACGTCGATCTGAAAGAAACCGGAACCGTGCTTTCAGTTGGTGACGGTATTGCCCGTGTCTATGGTGTTGAAAACTGCCAGGCCATGGAGCTTCTCGAGTTCCCCGGCGGTATCATGGGACTCGCTCTCAACCTTGAGCAGGATAACGTTGGTGTCGCCGTTATGGGCGATGTTCGTTATATCAAGGAAGGCGATATCGTAAAACGTACCGGAAAGATTGCCGAGGTTCCTGTTGGACCGGCACTGGAAGGACGTGTTGTTGACGGTATCGGTTTTCCCATTGACGGTAAGGGCCCCATCGAAGGTGCCGAGACCCGTAAGATGGAAGTTCTGGCTCCCGGTGTTATTGCCCGGAAGGGTGTGCATGAGCCCTGCTACACCGGATACAAGGCTGTTGATGGTATGACTCCGGTCGGTCGCGGTCAGCGTGAGTTGATCATCGGTGATCGTCAGATTGGCAAAACCGCACTCTGTGTTGATGCCATCATTGCCCAGAAGTCCACTGATATGCACTGTATCTATGTTGCCACCGGTCAGAAAAAATCAACGGTTGCACTCGTTGTTGAGGCCCTGCGTAAGCATGGTGCCATGGAGTACACAACGGTTGTTGCCGCCTGTGCATCCGATCCGGCGCCGATGCAGTATGTTTCCGCCATGGTTGGTTGTGCAATGGGTGAATACTACCGTGACAATGGTCAGCATGCACTGATTATCTACGATGACCTTTCCAAGCAGGCTGTCTCCTATCGTGAGCTGTCCCTGCTGCTCAGGCGTCCTCCGGGACGTGAGGCATATCCCGGTGATATTTTC
>JAYEKB010000419.1:0-7348 GCA_034660835.1 Thermodesulfobacteriota bacterium | reverse complement strand
CTTATACGGTGCCACGGTTTCATACACCCGGTGCACCAGTTTCTGCAGCCGATTCAGCTGGATTGACTCCAATCCCGGCCGTGGCAGCGTTTCTATCTCTTCCCAGTTCATTGCAACTCCTTCCCTGCTCTTATTAACCACGGATCAATACGGATTCGCTATTTTTTCTATAACCAAGGCCAGCAGCACCCCTGCTACCTTATACCTTATACCTTTCAGTCTAACTATAAACCAATTCCCGTCCGGCCTCAAAAGCCTTCTTATTCACATCACGAAAAGCCTCTTTTACCCGGGTATCAATCACGTCCAGAAACACCTGCTTATTGACAGACAGGAAATTCGACATAGCGCCAACCATAGCCACGTTGGCAGTCCGCGGCTCGCCCACTTCCCTGGCAACTGCAAAAGCGTCCAGGGCAACCACGTTGATACCGCGGGAGGTTAACTCGTCCAGAATATCGTCGGGATAGACTGCTTTACCCATGGCAACCGCAGGCGGCAAAATCTTCTGGGTATTGACTACCACTGCACTGTCTTTATGCAGGTAAGGCAGATAACGAGCGGCTTCCATTATCTCAAAGGCCACCAGGATATCAGCGGTACCAGGTTCAATCAGGGGCGAATAGACTCGTTCACCATAACGCAGATGGGCCTCAACTGAACCACCACGCTGGGCCATGCCATGCACTTCACTCTTTTTCACGTCAAATCCGGCATCAAGCTGCGCATATGCGGTCAGCTCGCTGGCCAACAGGATTCCCTGGCCACCGACCCCGGAGAATAATATATTTCCACTTTGCTTCATTAGTTCGCCTCCCTGATGGTAATCGCATCAAACTTACACAGACAGGCGCACTGGCCACAACCGTTACACTGTACTTCCGCGATCTCGGCATACCCTTTCTGTTTTTCCTTGTAACCCCGTTCCACAGCTTCTTGTTTTGTTAACGGATGCCAGCTGATTGCCGGACAACCCAGCCGGATACAGGCCTTACAGCCGGTACAGTTATCAAAATCGGTATAATAGACCGGCTTCTTGCGTTTAATCTCTTCGGGCAGAAGAACACATGGTGCGCGGCTGATGATCACCGAAGGCTCAGTAGACTCAATTTCTTCCTTGAGCACCTTGCGACTGGCATCAATATCATGCGGATTGACCACAACCACCTTTTTAACCCCTACTGCCTTACAGAGCTGCTCAAGGTCGATGGCATTGGCCGGTTCGCCCTTGATATTCTTACCTGACGCAGGATTATTCTGATGCCCGGTCATTGCTGTAATCCGGTTATCCAAAATAATTACAGTAGCATAGGACTCATTGTACACCGTATTCAGCAGTCCGGTGATTCCCGAGTGCATAAAGGTGGAGTCGCCAAGCACTGCGACCAACTTACCCTCACCCTCTTTACCAAGGGCCTTGGCCATGCCATGGGCAATGGTTACGGATGCGCCCATGCAAACACAGGAATCCATGGCCGACAGCGGCGGCAGAAAGCCCAGGGTGTAGCAGCCGATATCGCCGGAAACAAAAACATCTTTCATCCTGGAAAGGCCGTAGAAAATACCACGATGCGGACAACCGGCACACATGTTCGGCGGTCGCATGGGCAGATCCAGAGGCGTAAACAGATCACCCACCGAATCGGGATCAATGGACTTGCGAACAATAAAGGAATTAAGCTCTCCCTGACTGGGTATAAGATCCTTGCCATGGCAGTCAATGCCCATGGCCTTGATATGGGTTTCCAGAAACGGATCAAGCTCTTCAACTATAAAAAGTTCATCAACGGAACCCGCAAACTCACGGATCATCTTCTCGGGCAACGGCCAGACCATACCCAGCTTAAGCACTGCGGCTTCCGGAAAGGCCTCCTTTACATAGTTATAGGGTGTACCAGAGGTAATAAAACCGCGCCTGCGATCGCCGTCTTCCAGCCGATTCTCCGGCAGGGTCTCAGCCAGTTCACGGGCGGCAGCCATCCGCTTTTCAACCTCTGCCCTGCGCATACGTGCATTACCGGGCAGCATGACAAACTTACCCGGCATCTTTTCAATAGTGCCGGGACTGACCTGAATTCGCTCTCCTTTGTTGACCACACCCTTGACATGGGCGATCCGGGTGGTAATTCGAAAGATAACAGGCGTGTCAAGCTGCTCACTTATGGAATAAGCCTGCTGCAGCATTTCCTTGGCCTCGGCAGGATCCGAGGGCTCAAACATGGGCAGCTTGGCGGCAAAGGCATAGTTACGGTTATCTTGCTCATTCTGAGAGGAATGCATCTGGGGATCGTCGGCATTCAGCACCACCAGACCGCCGCGACCACCGGTATAAGCAGCCGTGAATAGAGGATCGGCGGCCACGTTCATGCCAACATGTTTCATGGTGGCCAAAGCTCGAACACCGGCAAAGGATGCGCCAATGGCAACTTCCAGGCCTACCTTTTCGTTGGGCGCCCATTCTGCATACACACCTTCATGGCGGGCCAGGTTTCCCATAATCTCGGTGGAAGGGGTACCGGGATAGCCGGAGGCTACCTGAACACCTGCCTCCCAGGCACCGAGCGCTATGGCCTCGTTTCCGGAAAGCCAGAGTTTATTGTCACTACTGTCAAAAGCCACAGTTTACTCCTTACTGTCAGTTAATATTGTCTACATTACCGGCAGCCTTAAAACATCGGCAGCCCGGTGATACGCATAATCTTTTATTATTACCCTTAGAGCGTCATGCAGGCAATATTTTTTTTTAAAAAAAAACCTGAAAATATCCGTTTACGCTGTATCTTGGTACAATACAAAAACAATACAAAACATTGATGACATATTGCAGTAAACGCGCTACCTGTCATTACAACTCTATTCCATTCGGATTGCAACAAACTAACTCCGCCTGCGAGGTAACTCCAATGATGGATTTTATTTACCAGAACCCGTTGCCACTGGGACAAGACAAGACAACATATCGCCATATCAAGGGCTCAGAGCAATACGTATCCTTAGAGCCGTTTGCTGATTTGGAAATACTGAAGGTTGCACCGGAAGGACTGCGGGAACTGGCCAGACTGGCCATGCATGACGTGTCGTTCTTCCTGCGTCCTGCACATAACCACCAGGTTGCACGAATACTCGATGACCCCGAGGCCTCGGACAATGACCGGGCAGTTGCCCTGGCCATGCTCCGTAATGCCGAGATTGCCGCCCTGGGGGTACTGCCCATCTGCCAGGATACCGGCACCGCCATCATCATGGCAAAAAAAGGACAACAGGTCTGGACCGGCTGCGATGATACCGAGCAACTCTCTGCGGGCATCTTTATCACGTATACCGGGGAAAACCTGCGCTACTCGCAAAACGCGCCCCTGACCATGTATGACGAGGTCAACACCGGCGACAACCTGCCTGCCCAGATCGATATCTATGCTACACCGGGAGATGAGTACAAATTTCTCTTTGTTGCCAAGGGCGGCGGCAGCGCCAATAAAAGCTACCTGTACCAGGAAACCAAGGCTGTTCTTAATCCGGGTTCGCTGAAAACCTTCCTGACCGAAAAAATGAAAACCCTGGGCACGGCAGCCTGTCCACCCTACCATATTGCTTTTATAATAGGCGGCACCAGTGTTGAAGCCAACCTGAAACTGGTCAAACTGGCCAGCACCAAGTATCTGGACGAACTCCCCACCACCGGCAATAAACAGGGCCGGGCTTTCCGTGATATCGACCTGGAACAGGAATTATTGAAGGAAAGCTGGAAACTGGGTATCGGAGCCCAGTTTGGCGGCAAATATTTTGCCCATGATATCCGGGTGATCCGGCTGCCGAGACATGGTGCCTCCTGCCCCATCGGCATGGGAGTTTCCTGCTCTGCCGATCGCAACCTCAAGGCCAGAATCGACCGACAGGGACTCTGGCTGGAGGAGCTGGATTATAATCCCGGACGATTGATCCCTGATGCGTTGCGTGAGCGTAAAGACAGCGGAGCTGTTGCTATTGACCTGAACCAGCCCATGGAACAGATTCTTACCCAATTGAGCAGACATCCTGTTGCCACCCGAGTACTGCTCACCGGCGCCATCATTGTGGGCAGAGATATCGCCCATGCCAAGTGGAAGGAACTGCTTGACAGTGGCAACCCCCTGCCGGATTATCTGAAAAAACATCCGGTTTATTATGCTGGACCAGCCAAAACCCCACCGGGTAAACCCTCGGGCTCTTTCGGCCCGACTACCGCCGGCCGCATGGACTCCTATGTTGACCTGCTGCAAAAAAACGGCGGTTCCATGGTCATGATCGCCAAAGGAAACCGTTCACAAGTCGTCACCGATGCCTGCCGGGAAAACGGCGGTTTTTACCTGGGCTCCATTGGTGGTCCCGCTGCTCTGCTGGCAGAAGATAATATCAAACAGGTGGACTGTATCGACTATCCGGAACTGGGCATGGAAGCGGTCTGGAAGATCGAGGTCCAGGACTTTCCCGCCTTTATCCTGACAGATGACAAGGGCAATGATTTTTTCAACAAATTAAGCTGAACTGAAAATCACAACAACTTGACATTTCGATAAAAACAATAAATAATCAGTTTTCAGTTTACGGTTTACGGTTGCCGGTTAATAAAAAAGGTGTCATGTCCTATCGTACTGATACTAATTGGAAAAGTTACTCTTTGCTAATAAATGCCTTTTTTAGATTACCGTAAACCGACAACTGTAAACTGTAAACTCAATAAACAAGTTGGAAATTTTGTATATTTTGAACAAAGTGTCAATAAGTTACATCAGTCAAAAAGTTGAATCATATGCTGACGTCCAATAACCAGCACACATTCTGCCAACGCTGCATCAGTGACACCCTGGATGGCTTGCGCCAGGGATTAAGCCATTTTGCCGGGCCAAGCAGAACCGCTATCATCGTCCGAATCAAAGCTGAGGATTCACTCTACATCTGTGATCCGGAGCAGTTGCTTTCCGGCCATGAAGTACGGCTTCAAACTGTTTTCAGCAGTCTGCAAAACCAAAAAACAGACAGTAATGAAAATCTTGAAAACCTTCATTTCGGACTTCTCACCCCGGAACCGGACCTCTACCTCTCAGGGCTGATCAGTTACGGATGCCGTTCAGGACCTGTTGATTACCAGATGTGGTTCACCGGCCATCATCCAGATATTTGCTCCACAGAACCAATCAGGCGCTGGCTGGAACATGCGGCCTGGCGTTTTTCTCACGACATGGCCAACGACGCCGCACTCTACACCGGCATTTCCGGTACTTTTCTCAAAGAATACGCTACCCAGGCTGTGCAGGATTACTTACTCGACCAGCTCAACATCGCCTTTGGCCTGGACAACCGGATCATACTTGACCTGCTTTTAAATACGGTGCTTGACCTTTCCAATACACGAGAAGAGGGCAGCCTGCCCTATGGCCGTTTAAGCTTTATTGAACCGAGTTTTATTGGAGATATCTCCTTTCTTGCCCGCTTGCGAAGAGACGAACGCCCACAGCTGGAGAATGTCAAGCATGTACGTAAACTGCTACAGACCGTAGAAGACAGCCGTAACCACTTGGTCTCTGATGGTCTCAGCATCGTTGGTATTGCCGGCCCGGGAGCCTTGCCTTATGCGATCACCGCCGATTTTCGAGGCCGACATGGTTTTCTCAGCTTGGGACAGCGTCCGGTCTGCAGCTTTTCCCGCGGTCGTTTTCAGGCCAGCACCATGCAGGCCAAGCTGGTTGAAGTAGAAGAGATCCTGCTGGAAAGTAAGCTTGACTTCACACAACGCAACACCCTTTTTACAAGTGTTGCCGAACTGGTTCACCGGGCCCAGCAGAAAAGATTCGGCTGCACCCTGATCATTGATTTAAATGAAAAACCGCTCGATCTGCACGGCCAGGTCCTTGAGCAGTCACTTGACCTCAGCAATACTCATCTTCGGGAACTGGCCAGTTCGCTGTCCCGGGTGGACGGCACCCTGCATATAGACCGGTTATGCCGCCTGCTCGCCTTTGGCTGCATACTTGATGGTGCAGCCATCTCCAGTGAAAACCTGGGCAGAGGAGCCCGCTACAACTCAGCTCTGCGTTTTTCAACCATGCATGACAAGGTTATTATCGTTGTTGTCTCAGCAGACAGGCCGGTTTCAGTGATTCGGCACGGCATTGAAATAAGCAGCCGCTGTTTGTGGCAGCCGCAGACCAGCTCTGTTTTCCCGATTGTGCCCCTGGACAAATGGCTTGGATAAAACCTCCCTGCTCTAATTTCTTAACAATAACACGTTACAGCTCCGGTAGGTCCGGTATACTCCCATGCCTTACATTTTATTAACTCTTAGCGCCC
This sequence comes from Thermodesulfobacteriota bacterium, assembly GCA_034660835.1. Classification (GTDB taxonomy): domain Bacteria; phylum Desulfobacterota; class Desulfobulbia; order Desulfobulbales; family Desulfobulbaceae; genus Desulfobulbus_C. The sequence continues at coordinate 1,021 of JAYEKB010000419.1, read as the reverse complement.
TTTTCTGGTCCGGCAATTTTGTGTTGAGCCGGGGAATGCATGCGGAAATCCCGCCCATCGGCCTTGCCTTCTGGCGCTGGACAATAGCCCTGCTGATTCTGGCACCCTTCGGTCTGCGGCTTGTTTATCAACAGAGAGGTTTGATCAAACAACATCGCAAATTCATGCTGTTCCAGGGTCTCCTGGGTGTAACCGGTTTCAACACCTTGATTTATCTTGCCATGCAGTCCACCACTGCCATCAATGCTGTACTGGTGAATTCCTGCATCCCGGTTATCATCGTCGTTATTTCCTGGATAGTTTACCATGAACAGTTGAGCCTGCGACAATTAGTCGGCGTGCTTATTTCCCTTAGCGGCGTGTTGTTGATTATCGCAAAGGGAGATGTAATGGCATTACAGCAGATGACATTTAATCGTGGCGACCTGCTGGTGCTAACAGCTGCCTTTATCTGGGCCTTTTACTCGGCCAATCTGAGAAAATATCCGCAGGGATTACATCCTGTAGCCTACCTGACCGGCATTATGGCTATTGGCTTGATTTTTCTTGCACCGTGCTACCTGTTTGAGATGTGGAGCGGAAAGTATATACAGCTGAATATCCCTACAGTGCTAACTGTTGGTTATGTGGCCCTGTTTGCATCGGTCCTGGCCTTTATCTGCTGGAACCGGGCGGTCAGGGAGATCGGTGCGAATCGTGCTGGTCCGTTCATCCATCTGATGCCGGTGTTCAGTACCATCCTGGCCATCATCTTTTTAGACGAAACCCTGCTGGGCTATCATGTGAAGGGAATATTCCTGGTGTTTACCGGCATTTTTCTGACCACCTTTGCGATCAGAAAGAAACCTGTCAGCAGTAAAGGGGCTGTAAATAAATAACCTGGTTGATTTTGCGCTTAGCCCGCATATTTCATGAACACTTTGCTCATTTTAAGGTAACCTCTGTAAATCATATGATAAAATTGCGCATTATCCCCTACTTTAAATTTGCAAAGTGTTCACCGAAGGCAAGCCGATGCGAC
>JAYEKB010000418.1:0-7395 GCA_034660835.1 Thermodesulfobacteriota bacterium | reverse complement strand
GATGCGACCGCACCTGCTTTGTCGCTGCAGGAGCAGGCATAGGCAACTATCGGAGTCTGCGCTTACCTGCCTACTCCTGCGCTCAGCGCATCTGCAGCCGCCTCGACTTGTGAAATATGCGGGTTAGGGTGGACGGAATCGAAATTGTGCTTTATCTTTTGGTAACTTAAGAATTGTCGGATCTTGAACTGATACTTGAAAAAGGATAACAGTTCAGTGGGGTCTGACGAACTGTTGTGAAAGAGGAGTCTTTTATGTCGTTTAAAGCTGTGATTTTTGATCTGGACGGAACACTGCTGGATACCCTTGATGATCTGGCTGATAGTGCAAATAGTGTTCTCACGTCCCACCGGCTACCGGTTCACCCTGTTGACAGCTATCGCTATTTTGTCGGCGACGGGTTGCAGACCCTGGTAGAGCGAATTCTACCGGAGGAAAAGCGTAATCCGGAAACGATCAGCCGGGTGGTTCTCGATTTTAAAGAGGTTTACAGTCGCAACTGGCACGTTAAAAGCAGGATGTATGAAGGGGTTGATGTTATGTTGGACGGCCTGCAGCAGGCCGGGCTGATTCTCTCTGTACTTTCGAACAAGCCGCATGAATTCACTACTGTTTGCGTGCAACAGATGCTTCCTGCCTGGACTTTTGATCCTCTGTTAGGGGCCAGGCCGGATGTGCCGAAGAAGCCGGCTCCCGCCGCTGCCATTGAAATTGCTTCACGGCTGCAGCTTGATCCAACAGAAATACTCTATCTCGGTGATACGGCAACGGACATGAAAACCGCAACCGGTGCCGGCATGTATGCTGTAGGCGCTCTGTGGGGTTTTCGTACAGCTGAAGAGCTTACAGCAAACGGTGCTGTGAAAATAATCAGCAAACCGCAACAGTTATTAGATTTGATCTGATAAGAAACATGGATCTACACACAACTCAGCTTCTGGCCTATGGCGGTCCGCCTCTACTTGGTGCCTTTATCGGCTACCTGACCAATAGAGTAGCGATCCGCATGCTGTTCAGACCCTTGAAACCCTGGTACGTATTGGGAATTCGCGTACCCATGACCCCGGGTATTATTCCCTCCAAGCGTCATGAATTGGCTGAAAATATGGGTGAGATGGTTGGGGAACACCTGCTCACATCAACGGATATCGGTGCGGCCCTGTCCACGGAACGATTCCAAAATCAGCTCCACCTGCTGGTTGATGGCAAGATAAAGGATGTTCTGGCCAGAGATCTCGACTCCCTGCCAAACATTATCCCACATCGGTTCAGGGCCTATGCCAGAATCGGCATCCGGACGCTCAAGTATCAAATGCGGGAAGGAGTACACAATTATGTAACCTCAAAACCCTTTGTCGATACTGTAAGCGATGCTGTAATTGAACAGTTGGATGACTTTGGCCGCACTGAGTTGAATTCCCTGGTACCGGCAGAAAACCGGGCAGTTATTTACCAGGTTGTTGATAGGATTATAGAGCAGTTATTCTCAGGACCGCAGGTCATTGAATGGCTCGGGAGCTACATTGAAGAGTATATCGCAGTTGCTGCAGCAGAAAATAAATCTATTGCCGATCTTCTGCCCGGCGAGTTGCAGGAACTGATCTGCTCAACCATTGAAAGCCAGGCGCCGCAGGTTTTGCGTCAGTTATCCGTTATGCTGGCAGAACCTGTCGTTCGTGAGCGAATTATCCTGGCAATCAAGGACGGGGTGAACAATTTTCTCGATACCCTGGGACCCATGGGTGCCATGGCCCGCGGTTTTATTGATATGGACAGTCTGGAGGAAAAAATTCGGACCTACCTGGAAGACAAGGAAGATGACCTCACACAGTGGCTGCAGAAACCGGTTGTCCAGGAACGGGTGGCCCGGGTTCTGGTTGAACAGAGCAGGAAATTTCTTGCTACACCATTGGCCCAATTACTGGACAAGGTTGAACCGGAAAAATTGCAGGAAATTTGTCATCAGGTTGCAGCTCAGGTTATGGCTGTTCTTCGTTCACAGGGTGTACAACAGACCATGTCAAACTTGATCAGAGAGCATTTGGAAGAGATGCTTGATCAGGGGCAGATATCAGTTGCAGAGCTTGTAGAATTGCTCCTGCCTGGAGAAAGTGGCCGCAGGGTGCATGAGACGGTTGTCAGAGAGTTGGTCGCCATGCTTCGCTCAGACCATGTCCGTCGACTTTTAGACAGGATGTTGAGCTCCATGGTTGATCAGCTGGCAGCAAAACCGGTGGGTGTCCTCCATGATTTGATGCCCGCCGGCGTGCGCAAGGGAATAACCGATTATTGTGTCCTCATTGCCAATCGTATGCTGCTTAATGAGGTACCCGGCCTGGTGGATTCACTTAATATCACGGAGATGGTGACTAAAAAGGTGGACTCACTGGACCTGATGCGGTTAGAGCGGCTCCTGCTCTCCATCATGGAGGAACAGTTTAAGTATATCAACCTTTTTGGTGCCTTGCTCGGTTTTCTGATCGGGCTGATAAACCTGGTTGTGCTGCAGCTGTATTAAAAGATCAGCGGCCTTATTATTGCAGCTTTATCTTCACCTCTTATCTGTGCATCTACTTGTTTTTTCGCCAGTTTGGATGTGTTATGCTGAACTTGTTGACCTTGTAATTCAACGCCCGCGGAGAAATGCCAAGCTGTTTGGCTGCATTTTTCTGGACCCAGAGATTATCTTCCAGGGCTCGCAGGATAAGTTCTTTTTCCTGGGTTTCCAGGGGTTCGCTGGTTCTGCGGGATTGGGGTGTTGGCTGGTGATAATCCGGAATCTGGATAGAGTCTGACTCGATAGTGTCGGAATCTTCCAGGATCACAGCCCGCTCAATGGTATTGGCCAGTTGCCTGATATTACCCGGCCAGCTGTAACTCTTGATAATGGCCAGCGAATCAGGTGAAAAGCTGTTTATCCTTTTTTTAAGCGTAGCACAGGATTGATCCAACAACTTATAGGCCAGCGGTTCAATGCACAGGGGACGATCCTGCAGGGGGGGCAGGTTTACGGGCAGGACGTTGATCCGGTAATAAAGATCTTCCCGGAACTTGCCGGCAGTAATTTGCTCCTCCAGGGTCTTGTTGGTGGCGGCAATGATCCGCACATCCACTTTAATGGTCTTGTTGCCTCCCACCCGTTCAAAAGATTTTTCCTCCAGTACCCGCAGGAGCTTAGCCTGGATTTCCAACGGGATTTCACCGATTTCATCAAGAAAAATAGTGCCGCCGTTTGCCTGTTCAAAGCGGCCGATACGAAGTTTTTCCGCGCCTGTAAACGATCCCTTTTCATGGCCGAACAGTTCACTCTCCAGTAAGGTCTCCGGTATGTTGGTACAGTTAATCTTGATAAAAGGACTATTGCGACGGTGGCTGTTATAATGAATGGAGCCGGAGAGAAAGCTTTTTCCGGTGCCGGTTTTGCCGGTAAGCAGAATAGTTGAATCTGTGGAGGCAAATTTTTTTAAACTGGTAATGATTTGCTGAAAAGAGGGGCTGTTTGCCACTATGCTGTCAAAATCATAAACAATATCCTGACTGCGGCGAAGGTAATCAATTTCATTGGACAGTTCACGCTGTTGCATGGCGCGCTGGACGGTTAGCTGGACACGGGCTCGGGAAAAGGGTGTGGAGATGAAATCATAGGCACCAAGTTTAATGGCCTCGACAACAAGTTCTGTTTGTTCAGACTTTGAGGTCATGATGATTGGTGTATAAGGTAACCGGCTACGGGTTTTTTTAAGCAGGTTAAATGTGGAGGCGTTGTTCGGCTTGACGTTCATGAAGATAACGTCATACTCTTTTTTGCCGAGTTCCCGCTCAAAGGATTTGGGATCGGTTTGAAAGGATATCTCGGATGTGTCTGCCAATGCCTGGCTGAGACTCTTTATATGGTCGTCAAGCGATTCATACGCAAGAACAGTAAATTTAGAGGGTGCCATAGTGGTGTTCCATGAAGATGTTGAGTTTCAATTCTGTTATCATAATACCTTTTTCGTAATTATACGCCTTTTTTTGACGTTTGCAAAGGTGAGAATGTTTTTTATAGTTATTTTTGTGATTATACAGGGTATTGCTGCCGGCAACTTGATAGAATGTATCTCGTCACAGGGTATAACTGTGTGGTTTCACCAACACAACACTTGTAAGTGATCAGAACGGAGGATGTGGTGTCGGTTACAGAGCGGGATGATTACTTTATGGGTTTGGCTCTTGACTATGCAGTTAAAGCTGCTGTCATGGATGAAGTGCCGGTGGGGGCTGTGTTAGTCGGCAGTGGAGATGATATCCTGGCTGCGTCCGGCAATAACTGCATTGGTGCAAACGATCCCACCGGCCATGCAGAAATCCATGTTCTGCGGGCAGCAGCTGAGAAAGCAGCAAATTATCGCCTGCCCGGAACGACTATGTATGTTACCCTGGAACCATGTGCCATGTGTGCTGTCGCCATGATCCAGGCACGGGTGGAACGGATCGTGTTTGGTGCGACCGATCCCAAGGCCGGTGGCTTGCAGTCCATGTACCGGATCGGCAGCGACGGACGGTTGAATCACAGCTTTGTTATCACCGGCGGAGTCCGTGCCGGTGAATGCAGTCTGCTGTTAAAGGAGTTTTTTCAAAAACGAAGATGAACCATTAATGAACGTTTATGAAAAAAAAATGTCGCAACACAATTTTTCTGTTGTTAAAAAGTCGAACTCAGTTTACAAAGTGGTGCCGAGTAGTAAAGGCAGGTTGAGTAGTCATATGTATTTAAAACCTGCTGATCCTCAGTTTAGGAGAGGTGGCCGAGCGGCTTAAGGCGCACGCTTGGAAAGCGTGTGTACGCAAGTACCGTGAGTTCGAATCTCACCCTCTCCGCCATAATATATATAAGACCCACGTGTGATAGCCGGGTCCTGCGCAACAAAGAATCGTGAACTCCGTCAGGTCCGGGAGGAAGCAGCGGTAACGAGACTCTTTGTGTGTTGCAGGGTTGCCCGGCTATCCTTTTTTGTAAGCGATCACAGCTGGAACACCTGTAATCACTTACAAGATTGTGGTTATAGCCAAGCTGTTGCGCATCCTGTGATCAGTACTTTTTTTCAGCTTTCCGTGATCTCTTTTATCCTGTATACTGCTATTCTATCTATTGATATAAAGGGTTGGTGATTTTCCTAACCCCTAACCCCAAATCCCTAACCCCTAAAAAATCGTCTTGTCCTATCTCGTCCTTGCCAGAAAATCGCGGCCCCAGACATTTGCAGAGGTTGTCGGCCAGCAGGCCATTGTCCGAACCCTGCAAAATGCTTTGCGCCAGAACCGGGTTCCCCATGCTCTGATATTCAGCGGGGTGCGCGGCACCGGCAAGACTACCCTGGCCCGGATTATGGCCAAAGCTTTGAACTGTGAGCAGGGGCCTGTTCCTGAGCCCTGTAATGGTTGCCGTTCCTGCATGGAGATCATGGCCGGCAGTTCGGTTGATCTGCACGAAGTCGATGGTGCTTCCAATCGCGGTATTCAGGAGATTCGTGAGTTGAAGGAAAATATTCGCTTCATGCCCACCAACTCGCGTTTCAAGATTATTATCATCGATGAAGTACATATGCTCACCACCGAGGCCTTTAATGCGTTGCTCAAGACCCTTGAAGAGCCTCCCGAGCATGTCTATTTCATGTTTGCCACAACGGAATTGCACAAGGTGCCGCTGACCATCCTGTCCCGTTGTCAGCGTTATGAGCTGAAACGGGTTTCCCGTAAAGAACTGTATGATCATTTCGCTTCGCTTGCTGCGGGAGAAGGTGTGCAGATTGATGAGGCAGCTCTGAATTTGGTGGTCAGGGAGGCGGGCGGTTCTGTCCGGGACGGCCTTAGTCTGCTGGACCAGGTCTTTTCCTACTGCGGTGATACCGTAACCGGCCGGGAGGTGGTTGAAGTGCTGGGACTGGTTAGTCACCAGGTGATTGCTGATCTTGCTGAGGCCCTGCTTGCAGGGGAACTTGCCACTGCCCTGGCACGGCTGGACGAGGTATACAGCTACGGCATGGACCTTAAACGCTTTATTAATGAACTGCTGTCCTGGTTCCGGGGGCTTGTGATCTGCAGTGTAAGCAAACAACCTGAACAACTGCTGGACCTGCCGGCTGATGAACTGGCTCTACTGCAAAAGACTGCTGCCGCCTATTCTTCACAATCCCTGTCTTTTATGTTCCATCTGCTCATGGAAGGGCTGGAAAAGGCCGCTTATGCGTCCCACCCTCGTTTTGGCGTGGAAATGGTCTTTATCAAGGCTGTTCAGGCAGGAGATGTGGTGCCGCTGACAGAATTGCTCGGTCGTCTTGATGATGCTCTGGCCGGGGTGGCGTTGCCCCAGGCTGTTGAACCGTCGGCGCAGCACAAGTCTGCCCGGGTTGTCGGAGAGTTGCCGACAAAGGACAAGAAAGAGGTCGCCGGAGACGAGTCGGCATCTTCGGTAAAAGAGAAGAAAACAGAACCCGTACCAACGAAGCCTGAAATTGAACATGATCCTGTCCCACAGGTCAAAGAGATCCCGCTACCCCCGGAGCCGGTAAAAATGGAACCGGTTACAGTAATTCAGGAAGAACAAAAAAAAAGTAAGCCTGCAGGCCGGAAAAAGAATGTTAGAGCGCATTGGCCGGAATTTATTGAATATGTCCGTGATCGAATAAAATGGATGGCTGCCACCCTGCAGCGGGCATCATCAGCACGGCTGGAAGATGGTCAATTGATCATTGTCTATAATGATTCTGTGGATTGCCGCATTTTAAAGAGTAAAGAAAACATGATCCAGCTCTCTGAATTTGCCATGGATTTTTTTCAGGAAAGCATGCAGATCACATTCAAAGTGCCTGACTCTTCGAACTGTGATACTGATCCGGACAGCGGTGCTGCCGTGCAAAAAGAGCGGCAGGCGCTGGCAAATGATCCCCTGGTGTTGACGGCTCTTGAGGTTTTTAACGGTCAGGTGGGCGATATTCGGGTTGGTCCAAGATTTCGGAAACCGTTGAAAGGAGAACCGAATCAGGGATCAAGTGACTAAGGAGTTGTCCGTAAATAAGTTGGACAATATCGCGCTCAGATTTAGGTCAGGTTTGGCTGATCTGATTGATCAAAGCCGCAAGCGTAGTGGTGCTACGCTGAGGACTTTGTGATTGAAAATCTGGCAAAGATGACCTGAAGATGAGATGCGAGATGTTCAAGTTATTTACGGACAGCTCCTAAGGCGGGCCTTGCCCGCAATCCAGGTTTTTAGGCTGTAGGTTGAAGGCTGTTAGCCCGCATATTTCATGAACACTTTGCTCATTTTAAGGTAACCTCTGTAAATCATATGATAAAATTGCGCATTATTCCCTACTTTAAATTTGCAAAGTGTTCACCGAAGGCAAGCCGATGCGA
>JAYEKB010000417.1:0-7435 GCA_034660835.1 Thermodesulfobacteriota bacterium | reverse complement strand
CTATATAACCCTATAACACCAGAAACCCTACTCCCTGGCAGTCAAAAAGGAAACAAAAAATCATGAAAGGTATTGATAATAATTACTGACATTGTTATTGTATAAATTAAGGGAAAATCGATTCCCTGCTGCCTGCTCATAGTTGAGTATTTTTTTCCATGAGGATCTTTATTATGTCTCTGTCATTTTTGAAAATAATTCAAATCGTAATAGTTTCAGCCCTGTCTCTGTTCTTGCTGACCGGTTGCGTCACCACAACCAATACTTCTTATTCATACAGCCAGGACGTTGACCGGATGTTTCAACCTCCAAAACCAGCGCTGCTTGAAAACCACACCTATTATTTCCGCGGTACTGAGACAGAGCCTGATTCCATCATTGCAATTGACAATCAATTTACCATGACGAGCAAGGTCTGGGCCAGGGTTGACATCAACCGGAAAATGCTGGACGACTGGGCATTCTGGCTTGATACCTATCTGGGTTGGTGGGACTGCCCGTACCGGGGAGTTATACTCCTGGCACCGGATGGAAGACAGGTAGGGGTAGGCTATTCCAAATTCACTTTTTCCGTCGTCAAGATGAGCGGACCCGAGGCAATTATTGTCTACCCTCCGCAGGCCCTGGGCTCCTGCAGAAGACGGGAAATTCGTGATGAATGGTAAAAATGTTGTAACTTCCTCTTCTCAAAGTACAATTTTTTGTATTGCCAATTCACTCAACAGGTAGTATAGTATAAGCAATACAAAAAAGATTTATATACGACAAATGGCCAACAAATATTTCACATTCCTGCTCACTATCCTGCTGACAGTATCTGTCGGCAGTACTGCAGTGTCTGCCGGTGACAGGCAGGTTGCGGATCTCTCCTCCCAATGGGACAGCGCAGTCAGCAGCCTGTTATTAGCCGCAGGAATGTACGGCCTGGACAAGGAAACCAACCAGGGGACAAACCTTTCACTCTCCCAGTCGGAAAACCTGTTCAAGGGACTTCCCTTTGAACAGGGACAACTTGACTCTCAGAATATTACCCTGTCTTACAGCGGATCCGCCGGTCGACTTGGTTTTTCCGCCGGGTACATTTACACCTCTCTGCAGGATAACCAGGAACCCGGTACCATACTTCTTGACCTGGACGCCCTGAACCAGAACTCCCTGCAAGGCAGCAACCCCTGGTATCTTGCACTGGACATGTCCAAGTCCTTCCAGGTTAATGAGAACATCGCTGTTGGTTTCGGCTCCAAAGCCATGTTGATGAAAGCCCCTTTTGATGACCAGGATGGCCGTGTCATCTCCATGCTGCTCGACCTGCCGCTGTCCTATAAAAACTATTTCACCATTACCCCTGAGTTGCAGTGGTCCCGATCCCTGCCTGATGATGAAAGCAGCCAAGCCGGTGGTAACAACTACTCCAAACGCATCCCTGCCGAGGAAGAAGATGTTTTTTACGGCGGTATGTCCATCAGCTTTTCCTACTGATACTCTGAAATAACTTCAGCACGTAAGGCGGGCTGTGCCCGCCGTTTTCGTAGCTGCGGCTGACAATGTGGCAGGCACAGCCCGCCCTACGTGCTACTGATCCCACCCACCGTTCCATTCTGTTTTTTCAATCTGTATAATTTCTGCTACCTTGTTGACAATCCGGCATGGGCAGGGTATCGCTACTAATTAACATGCTTCCCCTGTAGGAGCCCTGTCCCCAGGGCGATGAAAACTCAGGACTCGTGCCACAGGCCACCCATCGCCCACAGGAGTGGGCTCCTACAGAAACCGGGAGCCACCAGTTATCGAAATTACTGTATAAAAAACGTTCAACCGGAGATCAATGTGAACACTCACCAAAACCATCACTGCCCGACCCGGCAGCCAGACACCAACCAGACCGGCAGCCTCTTCATTGGTTTCGCCATTCTCGTCAGCCTGCTGTTTGTTCTACTGTCGGTTACAGTTACGGTTACCAACAGTTTCAGCGCCCAGGAGGAAGAAACCATCCCCCCCGGCAAAATAATTTTCCTGCCATTTACCGTTAAGACAGATACGCCGCAGCAGTATCTCCAGGACGGGCTCACTGATATTCTGGCCAGCCGGATGACAAACCGTACCGGGCTTATTGCTGTTCACAAAAGCAGCCAGACCCGACAGCTATCTGCACTAATTGAAAAGGGCGACCAGCAGGCTTTTAAGGGCATGCTGAAAAAAATGAAAGGTGATTACCTGGTTATCGGCAGCCTTGAACAGCAGGATACAGGCTATGAAATAATGATCTATTTTTTCAACCGCCGCAAACCCGCTCCTTCTTCTTTTTCCAAAAAGATCACCACCCTGGACAGGGCGATCCCTGCCATGGATGAACTCTCCATAGAAATTGCCGGCAAAGTCTTTAACAAAGGGCAGCCGGAACTTCTTGTCAGCTCTACTCCTGAAGGCGAAGGAGTCAGTGGGTTCCAGACCGCTCATCCGGACCGGGCATTCAGAGAAGGATTGTATCGGCCCGCCACTATTCTGGGCCTTGACGGAGATGAATTCAAGGTCCTGTCCACCAGGCGCAGCAGAAAAATTACCACATCGGTCAGAGCCATGGACGTCGGCGATTTAGATGGCGACGGCACGGAAGAGATAGTGCTGGTTGAACACGGTAACATGACCATCTACCGCTTCAGTCTGGATCATTTTCAACATGTTGCTGATCAGCCTCTGCCCAGTCATCTTGCCCCGCATGCCGTCAACCTGGCTGATCTGGATGGAAACGGGCTGCAGGAAATTTATATTACCGCCAACAACGGCGACAAACCGGCCTCACAGGTTTTTGAATGGGACGGTTCCAGATTCCAGACCCTGTTCAAAGATGTGGACTACTACATTCGTCCCGGCTTGAACTGGCAGGGAAAAGAGGTGTTAATCGGCCAAATGGGCTCCACACTCGGTCCGGTGGGACGTTCTTTTTACCAGCTGCTGAAAACTGCAGATGGAACCATGGAGAAAACAGAAAAAATCATTATCCCAAGGGGATTCAACCTGCATGATTTTATTATTGCGGACCTGGACCAGGACGGTGCACAGGAGTTTGTGGGCATTACCACCAAAAATAAGCTGGTCGTCATGGACCAGGCAGGAAAGCCGCTTTGGAAGAGTGAGGCCGGTTACGGCGCAAGCAAGGCCTTTCTTGGAACCCTGTCCAGCAACAGGCCGGGCGGACGCACCCCTACCTATATGCATACCCGTTTAATTACAGGGGATCAGGACGGCGACGGTAAGCCTGAGCTCATTGTCGGCCGCAACCGGCTGACCAATGTAAAATTTATGAAACGTCTCCGTTACTTTGAAGGATCCTCTATCAGCGCCCTGAGCTGGGACGGTTCCGGCATGACCACACTCTGGGAGACCAAAAAAATACCGGGATACACCACGGATTACCAGGTGGTCAGGGGAGGCGGCCGACCTGATCACCTGCGCCTCTTTTTTGTTGAAAGCAGCAGCAGTTACCCGTTTTTCTTCTGGGAATCGGAAGAATCGGTCATCCATCTTTACGAAATGGGACGCAAATCTGAAAAAACTACGCAGCAACAGGCCCAGTAATGAACTGATAATATTCTATTTTTATTTATACTTGAACAATAAAAGTAAAAAAAGTTGTACAACGGTAAAAAAAACTTGACGGGATGGGCAAAGTATAATATTTTAAATTTATAGAGAATTATCGTGGATAAGGCCTGTTGTCTGTCAGCAGGTGTAATTCATCAGATGAACGAAGAAAGGAGAGGAGAAAAAAATGAAGAAAGTACTTGTTGCAGGAGCAGCCCTGTTGATCGCCGGCTCCATGGTATCAGCAGCGTATGCCGAGGTTAACCTCAGTGGTGATGCCCGTGCACGTTACGTTGGTAAAGCAGACTATAAGGCAAAGTTTACCGCGAATCCTAATGGCACCTTTAGCGAGAACACAAACGGCTATGATGATTCGTTCAACTCCCGTATCCGTGTAAAATTTGACGCCAAGGCCAATGGCGGCGCCTTTATGAAGGCTCGCCTGCGCTTTGATGATTTCACCTGGGACGGCCAGGGCTGGGGCGCTCATACAGAAACCAAAAACGTCTGGGCTGACTACGCGTATATCGGCGTACCCACCGGCGCAGTTACCTGGAGCGCTGGACGCATGCCGGCAGACTTTTCCAAGTGGTTTTCCTATGATGGCCGGCCTACCCGTGTAAAAGCTGATTGGAAATCCGCGGGTGGCTTCCGTCTCATCGGTCTGATCGATGTAATTGATGAGAGCAGCAACAGCCTGGACGACTGGGATGACAACGATTTCATGGGATACGGTCTTGTTGCAGCTACCAAGTTCGGCGACTGGGGTGTTAAAGCCTATGCCCGTTACCATGATGACGGACGTGCATATGATTCAATCACTGAATCTGTTCCGCTTCAAACATCTCTTGACCCAGCCTTTGGCCAGAGAGAATTTCAGACACAACCTACTCTTAATACAGAGTTTATACGGCCGGGCCACAGAGATCGTTCCGGTTTTCTCGGTGCTATCAGCACGTCGGGTAAAATAGCCAATTTTGGTATTGACGCCGACATTGCCTACAAAGAAGCTGACGTACAGGGCACAGCAGACGATGGCTGGGGCTGGACCATTGACGGTTCTATGGACCTGGGTCCATTTTCACCCCACCTCGTGATTGGTGGTACCTATGACGGTTACCTCGCTGATGATGACTTTGGTTTCATCATGGTCGGTGCTGCCGAGCCCATCACCAAAATCGCACGTGTCGGTAACATTGGCGGCGACTCTCACTTTATCGGCTTAGTTGGCAGGTACGCACTCAGCGACCAGTTCAAGTTTGCCGGAAACCTGGTATATTATGATTACGATGTCGACGCAGCTGACCGCATCGCCGATGCCCTTGAGATCTCCGGTTCCGCTACCTATGTCATCTCTGAAGGCGCTGACTTCACCTATAAACTGGGTTGGTTGAGCCCAAGCTATGATGGTCGACTTAACGCATTAGGTGTGACTGATGACGGAGTGTTTGGTCATTACCTGCGGCTTGCCATCAAGTTCTAAGTTGGAACAGATCTGACTCACACCGCAGTGTGAAAGCAACGGGCCCCTTTTTTGAGGGGCCCGTTTTTTTTGTCAGTTAACGAAGCCAACTAATGTTTAAAGAGAATATCGAATATCGAACAAGGAATTTCGAACCGCAGAAATAAAAAACTTTGACATTCGACATTCCTTGTTCGATATTCTGCGGTTTAAACACTTTATACTTAATATCTTTCTCAAAAGTCCGACAAGGCCTTTTTACGAAACCTCCCTCTATGCAGCAGCATACGCGTGTCCTCCTGCTGGTTGGTACCGGCGTGTTCATGTCCACCCTGGACAGCTCCATGCTCAATGTTGCCCTGCCCAGCATCATGCATGCCTATGCTTCTCCCCTTGCCCTGACCGAATGGGTGATCATTATCTACCTGCTCACCATTACGGTCCTGCTGCTGTTCTGGGGACATCTTTCAATACGATACGGCCAGGGACGAATCTATAACTTCGGCGTTCTCATCTTTGCAATCGGCTCCCTGCTCTGCTTTCTTGCCCCGCACATCTACCTGCTTATTTTTTTCCGCTTTGTCCAGGCATTGGGCGCATCCATGATGATGGCCATGGGACCGGCTCTTATCAAGTCCGTCTTTCCACCCGGACAGCTTGGCCGTGGTCTTGGCCAGATCGGCATTGCCACCTCCCTTGGCTTGATGACAGGCCCTGCAATCAGCGGTCTGCTCATTCGCTGGTCCCACTGGCGGGTTATCTTTCTGATCACCGTTCCTGTAGGGTTGCTGGTCTACTTTATCGGGCGAAACACTCTGTCCATCTCAGGACCTGCTAATCAGGTAATGACGGCAGAAGACGAAGAGCACCCTTTTGACAGGGTAGGCGCACTGCTCTGGACCGTTGCCATCAGCCTGACCCTGCTCATCGCCAGCCATGCCACATCACTCTGCTGTGCAGAACCCCGTGCATACTCCCTGTTGATAATAAATATTGTCCTTACCCTGTCAGCCTGGTTCCTGCTGGCCAAACATGAATTGAAACACCCGCACCCCCTGCTCCCGCTCGGCCTGTTCAAACAACGTTTCTTTGGTATGGCCATGCTGAGCTCCATGCTCTCATTCTGTGTCCTGTTTTTCGTCCTGCTGCTCACGCCCTTTTATCTGCGCTCAGCCCTTGGCTTATCGCCAGACCGGATCGGCTACGTGATGATGGCTCTGCCGCTCTGTGTTTTTTTTGTCTCCCCGGTTGCCGGCAGGCTCCATGACCAAATTGGGGCCAGGATCGTTGCCACAACCGGGCTCGCTTTCTGCCTGGCTGGCCTGCTGATGTTGACAACCGTTGATGCTGCCACCTCTCCTTTGCATGTTGCCGCCCTGCTTGCCCTGCTTGGATTCGGTCAGGCCATGTTCCTGTCGCCTAATTCAGCCGCCGCCCTGTCCGGAGTCAGTCACAACCAGGCCGGGGTCACTTCCAGTCTATTAGCCACTGCCCGCAACATGGGCATGCTGATCGGAACAGCCCTGGCCGGCCTGATCTTTACACTCTATTTTTCCCGCCTGACCGGAGGACTTGATATGAAAGATTTTGTGGTGGAGTACACTCCGCAATTTATGATAGCCTTGAAACGATCGTTTCAGGTAGCGGCGGTGATTGCTGCTGTTGGGATGGTTGCTTCTTGGTGGAGGGGGAAAGAATAAAGGAGAATAAATACGAAATTCGAAGCACGAAACTCGAAACAAACTTCTAAATTCAAATTTTTTAAATACAAAACAAAAAGCAAAAAAGAAAAACTATTCACTCTTGCGGAGAATGGCACCGAATATATTCATTAACTCCTGAGATTCTCTTGCCAGTTCTTGGCATGTCTTTGTTAATGATTTGGAGGTGCCGGTGTCAATCAAGTGGAACCAATATCTGCTTTCCTTTGCTTCTTTACGGCAGATTTTAATTCTCATAATGAAATCCTTTTTACTTAACGCCTCATTAGCCTCAATGTAGTTTGCCCCAACAGAACCTGATGACCTGATAACCTGCTTGCTATCTTCATAGTTGGCAGTATGCTTTGGCAATTGTTTAACAAATTTTCTAACAGCCCGTGCAAACTCCAAAGTCCGATCTTCCAGGTCGTACGTTTTTGTCATTTATTTTTTTCTTTATTGTTTCGAATTTCGTGCTTCTTATTTCGAATTTCAAAGATCTTTGAATACTTCAGCCTTTCACCTTATACCGTACACCGTTTTAACACGGCAACATCACAGTAGCCTCTGTCCCTCCCTTTTCCAGCTTCCGTATTTCCAAGGCCCCATCATGATCGCTGACGATCCGTTTTATACCACCAAGACTTTTGGCGCCGGTATAGGACTGGCCCTTGTGAAACGGATCGTCAGT
>JAYEKB010000416.1:0-7446 GCA_034660835.1 Thermodesulfobacteriota bacterium | reverse complement strand
TTATCGTCAAAAAACTGTTTGATCACTCACGGGCCTACATCTTTCAGAACAGTGACGGCAGGATCATTTTCGCCATTCCTTACGAACACGATTTTACCCTGATCGGCACAACCGATGTTGATTTCAGTGGTGACCCTGGCAAGGTTCAAATTGACCGGGAAGAGATAGAATACCTGTGCAAGGCTGCCGACGAATATTTTCAAAAGCAGATTACAGCCGCTGATGTCGTCCATGCCTATTCCGGCATCCGTCCGCTTTTTGATGATGGTGCCTCGGCTGCCAAGGCTGCTACCCGGGATTATATCCTGAAACTTGATAACGGCGATGGGGATAAAGCGCCGCTTCTCTCAATTTATGGCGGAAAAATTACTACTTATCGCAAGCTCGCGGAATCAGTTCTTGCCAAATTACGAGCATATTTACCGGATTCTGCCGGCACAACCTGGACCGAGTCAGCAAGCCTGCCCGGTGGGGATTTTGCACCTGCGGAATTTGCCAGGGAAGTTGAGCGGCTGCAGGCCGACTTTCCTTTCCTTGACAATACAATAGCGTACCGTATGATAAGAACCTATGGCAGGCAGGCCTTTATCATGTTGGAGGGCACCAATACTCCGGAAGAATTAGGCATTTGTTTCGGCAGCGCCCTTTTTGAGAAGGAAGTTCACTATCTCATGACCCGTGAATGGGCCAGAACGGCGGAAGATGTTCTGTGGCGGCGCACAAATATGGGCCTTTTCTTTTCCTCGCAAGAGGTGGAAACACTTGATACCTGGATGCGTAATCAGGTTGCCGGAAAGTGAAAATGGGGCCATTCTGCTGTAATCGAGGTATTTTTTTGTGGGAAAGCCCCCTGTGTTTTGAAGGAGCAGTTGATGCAGCTTGAGTTGCGAAACGTATGCAAGGATGTCGGAACAGCGATGCACTTATCCGACATATCCTTGACCCTTGATGCAGGGACCCTGAACATCCTGCTCGGGCCGACCCTGTCGGGTAAAACAAGCCTGATGCGTCTCATGGCCGGCCTTGATCAGCCCACATCAGGTTCGATCCTCCAGGATGGCAGAGATCTTAGCGGGGTACCTGTACAAAAACGCAACGTAGCAATGGTGTACCAGCAGTTCATCAACTATCCCAATCTCACCGTATACGAAAACATTGCCTCGCCTCTGCGTATCGCCAAAGTCTCCAGAGAGGAGCGCAACAAGATTGTCCATCGCGTGGCAGAACTGCTGAAGTTGACCGATATGCTTAAGCGGCACCCCCAGGAACTCTCGGGTGGACAGCAGCAGCGCACCGCACTAGCCCGGGCCCTTGCCAAAGGTGCAGATCTTGTGCTTCTTGATGAGCCTCTTGCCAACCTTGACTATAAACTGCGCGAGGAACTCAGGGAAGAGCTGCCCAAAATCTTTTCCGAAACAGGGGCCATTTTTGTATATGCCACCACAGAACCATCAGAGGCCCTCTTGCTCGGCGGCAAAACAGCTACCCTGCATGAAGGCAAGGTCAGCCAGTTCGGCTCTACGGTAGAGGTGTTTCGTAAACCCAACGACCTGATAACCGCCCAGACTTTTTCAGATCCTCCTCTTAACCTGCTTCCTGTTACCAAGTCGGGTTCATCGTTTGCCCACAATGGCCATGTCGTTATTCCGCTAACAGACAAGAGGTTGACAGACCTGGAGGACGGTTCCTATACCATCGCTTTCCGTCCGTACCATCTTGATCTCTCAGGCGGCAACGGCAGTACTATTGCCATCAAGGCATCTGTTGTCATTACCGAAATTACAGGATCGGAAAGTTTTATTCACATCGACATCGACGGAGTTCGCTGGGTTGTTCTCACCCACGGTATCCACTTTTTTGATATAGGCGAAATAATTGAGGTATTTCTCAATCCGGATTATCTGTACGTTTTCAGGGAAGACAGCTCCCTTGCTGCTACCCCGAAAGTATCAGTATAACCGGAATGTGAGCATGTTATGGCAACAATTACCCTGAAAGACATCGCCCATTCGTACAGCGGCGAGTCGGATAATCCGGATGATTTCGCCCTGAAGAAGCTGAATCTCACCTGGGAGAACGGCGGAGCCTATGCCCTTCTCGGTCCGTCCGGATGCGGCAAGACCACTCTTTTAAATATCATCTCAGGTCTACTCGTTCCTACCCGGGGACAGGTGTTTTTTGATGAAGATGACGTTACCCGGCTTGCAACTGAACAACGAAATATTGCCCAAATCTTCCAGTTTCCGGTAATCTATGACACCATGACCGTGTATGAGAACCTGGCCTTTCCGCTGAAAAACAGAGGGCGCAGCAGGCAGGAAATCAAGCCTCGTGTTGAAAAACTTGCCGCTATGCTCGGGCTTGAGCAGGATCTCAACAACAAGGCTCAGAATCTGACGGCAGATGCCAAGCAAAAAATATCCCTGGGCAGGGGGCTCATCAGGGAGAGTGTCAATGCCATTCTTTTTGATGAACCACTGACCGTTATCGACCCGCAGCTTAAGTGGGAACTACGCTCTCAGCTCAAGCAGCTGCACAAGCAGTTTAATTTTACAATGATCTATGTCACTCACGACCAGACAGAGGCACTCACCTTTGCCGACGAGGTCGTGGTCATGTTTGACGGAAAGGTTGTCCAGGTCGGGACGCCCGAGGCCCTGTTTGAGAAACCGGAGCACACCTTTGTCGGTTTTTTTATCGGTTCCCCTGGGATGAACATTATTCCCTGCTCTATCAGCGGGAACAAAGCTACCGTCCACGGACATGAAATTGCCCTGCAAAAGTCCTATGACGATATTTCTTCATCGGCCAAGCTGGAGATTGGTCTGAGGCCGGGATATATTACCCTTACGGACGACAGCAGGGAGGGATTAGCGGTCACCATTATAAAAATTGATGATATTGGTAGATACAAAGTTGCCAGGGTTGCCCTTGGGGACACTCTGATCAATGTCATACTTCCAGAGATGTCCGCCTTTACAGGTGATAAGGGGCGGATCATCATCGACCCTTCCCGTGTCAACATCTATGTTGATGACCTCTTGGTCGAGGGGAAAGCGTTATGATTGAAAAACAGAAAAACCAGAAGGCATGGTTCATGGTACTGCCGGTCTTTTTTATTGTGGCTTTCAGTGCCGTGATTCCCCTGATGACCGTTGTCAACTATTCTGTTCAGGACACCTTTGGCAACAACCAGTTTTTCTGGGCCGGTATGGAGTGGTTCAGGGAACTGCTGCAATCGGAACGCTTCCGGGACTCATTTTTCAGGCAGCTTCTATTCTCCGCAATTATCCTGGCAATTGAAATCCCACTTGGAATTATCATCGCCCTGGCCATGCCGAAAAAAGGCTGGGGCGTACCGGTCTGCCTGGTAACCATGGCGCTTCCTCTGCTGATTCCCTGGAATGTTGTCGGTACCATCTGGCAGATTTTCGGCAGGGTAGACATCGGTCTTCTCGGTCACACACTGGCAGCACTTGGAATCGACTATAATTACGTTCTTGATCCGTTGGCGGCCTGGATTACCGTTATTGTTATGGATATCTGGCACTGGACCAGCCTTGTGGTCCTGCTCTGTTATGCAGGGCTCAGCTCAATACCGGATGCTTATTATCAGGCAGCAAAAATTGACGGCGCCAGTCGTCTAGCTGTTTTTCGCTATATTCAGCTGCCAAAGATGAATCGTGTGTTGCTCATAGCGGTTCTGCTCCGCTTTATGGACAGTTTCATGATCTATACCGAACCATTTGTCGTCACCGGAGGCGGCCCCGGAAACTCCACCACCTTTCTGTCAATTGATCTGGTAAAACTTGCCATCGGCCAGTTCGATCTTGGTCCGGCTGCAGCAATGTCTCTTATCTACTTCCTGGTAATTCTCCTGCTGTCATGGGTGTTCTATACGGTTATGAATCACCTTGACCAGGATAACAAAGGAGGAGCATGATTATGCGCTGGAAATGGCTTATCCCTCTGCTCTATATCATATTTTTGCTTCTGCCGATTTACTGGCTGCTGAACATGAGCCTGAAAACCAACCAGGAAATACTCTCCACCTTTAGTCTCTGGCCGCAGAATTTGACCTTTGACAACTACATGGTGATTTTCACTGATAAGTCCTGGTATTCCGGCTACATCAACTCAATGATTTATGTGAGCATCAATGTGCTTATCTCGGTAACCTTTGCTCTGCCTGCAGCTTACGCTTTTTCAAGGTATAGCTTTATGGGGGACAAGCACCTGTTCTTCTGGCTGCTGACCAACAGAATGGCACCGCCGGCTGTTTTTGCCCTGCCTTTCTTTCAGCTCTACTCGTCAATAGGACTGTTTGACACCCACCTTGCCGTGGCTCTTGCTCATTGCCTGTTCAACCTGCCACTTGCCGTCTGGATTCTTGAGGGCTTTATGTCCGGCGTCCCAAAGGAAATTGACGAAACCGCTTTCATTGACGGCTACTCGTGGCCTCGTTTTTTCGTACGTATTTTTATCCCTAACATCGCCTCAGGTATCGGCGTTACCGCCTTTTTCTGCTTTATGTTTTCCTGGGTTGAACTGCTGCTGGCCAGAACACTTACCGCGATCAACGCCAAACCTATTTCAGCCATCATGACCAGGACGGTATCGGCCTCCGGTCTTGACTGGGGAGTTCTTGCGGCAGCTGGGATGCTGACCATTATACCAGGAGCCCTGGTTATCTGGTTTGTACGAAATCACATCGCCAAAGGCTTCGCCCTTGGCCGAGTATAGGGGAGGATATCATGAATTTGAGCTGGATGGCATGGACACCCCAGACTGCTGTTTTTTTTCTGATCATTTTTTCTCTTATAATCACCATGACGATCTGGGAATTCCTTGTTCCCGGCGGTGCCCCGCGTCACGGTATATTGGGCATTGAGACAACCCGCGGGGACAGGTTGTTCATATCTCTGCTCGGATCCGCTTTTATTCATATATTCTGGATGTTGCTGACCGGGTTTCCACTCTGGTGGGCATTGGGACTGGCTTGTGTATACGCGCTCTGCGTATTTAAGTGGGTGTAATTGCTACCACCCATCACGCCGTAGTTTACGGGAAATGCTGCGGTAAATTATTCTTTTGGAGGAGGTATCAAATGTTGAAAAAACTGGCTACAACCACGGCACTTGCCGTTATGCTCACCTTTCCGGTCATCTCTGATGCGGGTATGGAGGAAGCAAAAAAATGGGTTGCAGATGAGTTTCAGCCTTCAACACTGTCCCAGGAAGAGCAGGTGAAGGAAATGGAATGGTTTGTCAAGGCTGCCGAACCATTCAAGGGTATGGAGATCAACGTTGTATCGGAAACGATCACCACCCATGAGTATGAGTCCAAGGTTCTGGCAAAGGCATTTACCGAGATCACCGGTATCAAGGTAACTCACGATCTGATTGGCGAGGGTGATGTTATTGAAAAGCTCCAGACCCAGATGCAGTCAGGGAAAAACATTTATGATGCCTACATCAACGATTCCGACCTGATCGGAACCCATTTCCGTTATCAGCAGGCAATCCCTCTGACTGACTGGATGTCCGGGGAAGGCAAAGCAGTTACCAACCCGACGCTTGATGTGGACGATTTTATCGGCAAGTCTTTCACTACCGGTCCGGATGGAAAACTCTACCAGATTCCCGATCAGCAATTTGCCAACCTCTATTGGTTTCGTTATGACTGGTTCACCAATCCCGATTTGAAGGCCAAGTTCAAGGCTGAATACGGTTATGATCTTGGTGTGCCCGTCAACTGGTCTGCTTATGAGGATATCGCCGATTTTTTTACTTTCAAAGTTAAAGAGATCGACGGCAAACGTGTTTACGGCCACATGGACTATGGTAAAAAAGATCCTTCTCTTGGCTGGCGTTTCACTGATGCATGGCTGTCTATGGCCGGTACCGGCGACAAGGGAATCCCGAACGGACTTCCTGTAGACGAATGGGGTATCCGGGTTGAAGGTTGCAACCCGGCAGGCTCAACAGTTGAGCGTGGCGGTGCCACCAATGGCCCGGCTGCCGTCTATGCCCTTACCAAGTATATTGACTGGATGAAAAAATATGCTCCGCCTGAAGCAGCAGGTATGACCTTCTCCGAGGCGGGTCCCGTACCTGCCCAGGGTTCAATTGCCCAACAGATCTTCTGGTATACGGCCTTTACCGCTGATATGGCTAAATCAGGAACGCCGGTTGTCGATGAAAATGATATGCCGAAATGGCGAATGGCACCTTCTCCGCACGGCCCTTACTGGGAAGAGGGTATGAAGCTCGGTTATCAGGATGCCGGTTCCTGGACACTGATGAACTCCACCCCGGTTGAACGCCGTAAGGCAGCCTGGCTCTATGCTCAGTTTGTTATCTCCAAGACGGTCAGCCTGAAGAAAACTCATGTCGGCCTGACCCCGATCCGCGAGAGCGATATCTGGCATGAGTCCTTTACCGAGCGTGCGCCAAAGCTTGGCGGCTTGATCGAATTCTACCGCAGCCCTGCCCGGGTACAGTGGACTCCGACAGGAACCAACGTGCCTGATTATCCGAAACTTGCACAGCTCTGGTGGCAGAATGTTGCCGATGCGGTAACCGGCGACAAAACGCCGCAGGAGGCTATGGACTCTCTTGCTGAGCAGCAGGATAAGGTCCTGATGCGTCTGGAACGTGCCAAGGTTCAGGGTGAATGCGGACCGAAACTAAACGAGAAAAAAGATGCCAAGTACTGGCTGAGTCAGCCCGGTTCCCCAAAAGCAAAACTTGCTAATGAGAAACCACAGGGAATGACCGTTGATTACGATGAGCTGGTTAAAAGCTGGGCCGCAGCAGCAAAAAAATAGTACCCTGACAGGGTATTATTGATGTATTCTCGGCAGGCAGGCAATACGCCTGCCTGCCGTTTGTGTTTCAGACTTCTGCTTCGACAATTTACATGTCTTACAGCCGGTGCGGTTCATGCCACGAATGTAACTTATGCCGTCCAGTTGATTCTTTGCACTCTCGCCGCCTATGCCTTTGCCCGATATCAATTTTTTGGCAGTGAATTTGCATTTACCCTGGTGCTGGTCCAATTGATGATTACGCCTGAAATCCTGATTGTTGAAAATTATGGGACCCTTGCTAAACTGGATCTTATTGATACGATTCTTGGAATTGGACTTCCCTACATGGCCAGCGCATTTGGGATTTTTCTCTTACGCCAGGCGTTCAAGTCAACCCCGAAGGAGCGCGAAGATGCTGCTCGTCTGGAAGGGTGCGGCGTCCTGGGGGTATTATGGCGTGTTTATGTCCCGCTCGCGCGTCCGACCTACCTGACCTATGGTCTGGTTTCTATCCCGCATATTTCATGAACACTTTGCTCATTTTAAGGTAACCTCTGTAAATCATATGATAAAATTGCGCATTATTCCCTACTTTAAATTTGCAAAGTGTTCACCGAAGGCAAGCCGATGCGACC
>JAYEKB010000415.1:0-7497 GCA_034660835.1 Thermodesulfobacteriota bacterium | reverse complement strand
TCGGACGAAATACTGGAACCCCTGTCAGTCATCAATATGAAACGCCATACCCATTCACAGGAGACATCGAAAAGGTCACTATTGCCGTTACAGCAATTCAGTCAGACACCAAAAATGACAAGTGAAGCGTGGAGATTTACCTCAGGGTTTGGCAAATGAGTAAGTAACACATATCGGGATAGGGACACCCATCACTGAGTGCCCCTCCCACACCACCCGGCATACGGATCGCGTACCAGGGCGGTTCGGCTGGCAATCCAGGCAGTAATCAAATCCAAACTGATACCACCTGTTGGGTTACTCTTCTAAATAACGTTATCGAAGTTTCACCCACTGGTGCAATACACCGATAAGAAATTCAACCTTTCGCCCACTACCATTTATCCCCACCATTCGGCTGGGGCCACCGTTCAGGCCTTTACCAGTGTGAGACCTCCCGGCTTTTCTATTCACCGAGCTCGTTTCACCGGCTAATATGCCATCTGCTGACTTCCGTTGTACGATAAGCGCACCTTGCGGTTTGCTCACTCGCTACTTCACGAGATACAACGGATCTCCCGGGGTGAACACACGTCTTTCTGTACGTGAGCGCCGAGTATACGCACCTGATCCTTAAAAGATGGATAGAGGACTTAAGACTGTGTCGAAGTCTCCGCTTATCTGCGCCCTGGTCCCAATCAGATTCGCCTGACTCGATTTCTGTACGTCGCCCCGTACATTCGCGTTACCCTGCCGTAGCAGAGCTGCCTCCTTCAGGCCACCGTTACCGGATAACCGTTGCAATAACGCTACACCCTTCGCCTCCATCAGGCTGGGTCTGGGACTTGCTCATTATAGCCCGAGTTGCTATGATGAACTCACCCTTAAGAACGTGTGCCGTGCCCGGCACACAACAAAGCCATGCAGTCGGACACAAAAAATGCCACTTCGATTTTTTCAGGGTTGAAGGTTCTCAGCAGCATTTTTTGTGCCGCTGATGGCGACGTTAGGCAGCAGGGAGTGAACCACAATAGAGCGGTGACGGGAGCGATTTCGGTTCCGCTCGGAGGGGATACACATGAAGATCCAGTCACTAGGCCATGTAGTTGTCAAAGTTCGGAACCAACAGCGTGCCGAAGCCTTCTATAACGGGCTTCTCGGAATCCCTATCGTCGCTCGAATAGCGTCGCCTGTGATGACGTTCTTTACGTTGGGTAACCACCACGACTTTGCTATTGCCGCGGTTGGCGACGATGCGCCGGACGCACCGGCAAATTGCCCGGGGCTTGCCCATGTAGCCTTCAAGATTGGAACGTCAATCGACGAACTCCGAGAGGCGAAATTGCATCTCGAAGCGGCTGGGTTCGAGGTTGAGGCATATGACCACGAGGTGACCAAATCCATATACTTCAAAGATCCCGACAGTAATATGGTTGAGCTATACGTTGACACATCGGACGTCTGGAAACAGCGGCCCGATGCAGTCGCAACTGGGACGCAGTTTGATCTCTAGCGTTCACTCTACTCAAACATAGGTTACCTCGTGTGCGGAAAAACGGGAGAATATACGCCATATGTAGAGCGAGGTTGGAGCAAATCGGGCCGTTAGGTAAAATTCAGCCTAATCGGGTAGCCGTTTTTTCTCCCCCAGCCCCCACAACACCCCGTATGCGCGTCCGCTTCTCGGTGTCTATGCAAGCAAGCTTGCGCCGCCCCCTGCGATGCTCGCGGCATAACAGCGGCCGTTATATGTAAATTTCCTTTGCAAAAGAAATTGAGACATCGATCAAATGAGAAATTAAGCCATGATTATTGAAAAATTGAGAATTGATGATTATGACGAAATTCATCAGATTTGGTCCAACACAAATGGAATAACACTACGGGCTATCGATGACTCAAAAGAAGGAATTGAGAGATTTTTAATAAGAAATCCAAATATCAATTTCATCTGTAGAATTAATGGAAATATTGTCGGTGGAATCCTCTGCGGACATGATGGTAGAAAAGGCTTCATTTATCATGTTGTGGTTAAAGAAAATTATAGGGAAAGAGGCATAGGGAAAAAACTAGTAGAACACGTCATTAAATCGCTGATAGAAGAGAAGATTACCAAGATAAGTGTATTGGTTAACTCTGATAATATATCTGGAATCGATTTTTGGGAGTCGCTTGGATTTGAGTATTTTAATGACTTGAAATATAGAATCTTACCTTTAGATGAACTTAATACTTGATTTCAGCCGATTCGGCCCAGGCGTATCTTATAAACCGCATAAAATCACACAACCTCCGTTTTACGCCATGCAATTCTTCCCTCTAACACGCAAAAGCATGGGCGGAGTCGTGATCGACAGATCGTGCCGGGTGCTGGATCAGCTGCAACAACCGATCCCCGGACTCTACGCCGCCGAGGAACTGACCGGGCTGGCCGGCATTAATGGCAAATCCGCCCTGGAGGGAACATTTCTTGGCCCATGCATAGTCACTGGCCAGATCGCCGGTCGATCGGCTCTCGCTGAATTAAACATCAAACCGAAACCAGTCGCTGTGTCTGGCAGGATTCATCAAGAATCGAAAACACAGCCTGTGAAAGCTGAAAGTTCTGACTGCAAGGATTGCCACGACTTTGCGTCGCTTTCGGCAAAGCCTCCAAAAGGCTATTGGCATTTTATACAATCACATCATGTCGTTCAGGAACGCAAATATCAATGTGGGCTGTGCCATGCCGAACTCGATCCCTATCGTGAAGAAAACCATCAAATCGACCCCCTGGCTCGGCTTGAAAACTGTGTCATTTGCCACGGTGTAAGGTGATGTCGAGCTGATCTTCGACATGGCTAAATTAACTTTCGGGCACTTTGTCAGACTTGAGATTATATGAGGTAAGGTTAACCGGTGGTGGGCACACGGAAGGCAAAAAAATGCTGTCAGTGCTGGCTTAAATTTGTGAATCTGAAAGTCAATATATCTCCAACCTATCCTGACTAAACAAAATTTCAGAAAGAAAACATATACTTCTGAATCTCACGATGTCGTTTCAATCCGGAAATAATTTTCTTGTTCAGCTTGCGCTAAGCGAGTACCTCGCTAACAAAATACGGGTTAGTCGGATTCTTTTCGGGTATCTATATCAGGTTCTTCCATGTTTCGTTTTTCCCAGGCATGCCGGCATGCTTCCTTACCGTCTTCCGGTCTTTTCCTGGCAAAAATTCTTCGCAGGGGAACGTGGACGGGGCTGGTAACAAAAGAGGCCGCTGTACCGGTGAGGCGGATCACATTAATACCGATGCCGAAATCATCAAACTTACCACTGACCTTTACCGGTGTTGCCAGGCTGAAGAATTCCGGCCTTTTTGCCTTAGGTACGGCCAGCATTTTGAGCTGCCGTGTTTTGAAATTAATGGTGGCCTCGGCCTCAATACTCATGTTGGTGGTATCAATAAATATGATTCGTTCCTGCATGATTCCATCCGTCATTCCGAAGCTTGCCACCAAACAGTTGATGATTGAGTTTGGCTCTCCATCTGTTTCAGAGGCCAGTGAGGAGAGCAGGTTAACTGCCCACATATCAATAAGACCGGCATCAAAGTTTTCCGGTACAAAGGCGAGATCAAAATGGCCCCTGCCATTGGCCAGCAACTGGTCAAGGGTGGGGGCAGTAGCATCAAGGAGGATATCGAGGTTGAGGGTACCGCCCATTTTGGTATCCGCTTTAATGCGGCGGGCTGGAATGCCCAGGTCGAGCCTGTCAACGGTAGCACCAAGGTGTATTTCGGCATCACGAGCTGTTGGATAATAGGAAAATTCCATTTTGGCCGTCCCGTCTGCAAAACGGAGTTCCAAAGGATCAATGGAAAACCGGCCATCCTTCAGCCTGGCTTCAAGCCTTCCGTTGCCCAGGCTGTCCTTGCCGGACATGACCTTGTCCATTCTGACCAGGAGATGCACATTGGCCCTGGCCAGGGCTTCAGGTGACAACATAGAGGCCATTTTTTCTTTATTTTCAGCATTTTCCTGCTTGGACTTACCCTCCTCTGCAGCAGCGTTCTGTTTCTCTGCCGGAGCTGTTTTGCCTTCCGGACTCCAGTCACCCATATCAAAGTCATTAATCTGCAGCAGGCTGCTGACAAGTTCCACCTCAGCATTGGGCTTATCACCGGTCATGTCGAGGTTCATCCTTCCCGTCAAATCACTTGTCCTGATTTTGATCCTGAGGTTAGATAAATCATAGCCTTTCCCGTGCATACCAAACTGGGCCGCCAGGCTGTAAGGGCCAAGAGGAGGGAGGTCAACTCCCAACAGTTCATCAAGGCTGTCAAGTTTCTCACCCTTAATCGTCATCCCCAGGGTAATGTCCTTTTTGCTGACCGGCATGGCCAGTTTCCCTTTAAAATCAACACTGGTCCCGGCTGCCTCGACCTTAATTGTGACCGGCAGCTGTTTAGGGTTCATGACATAGTTGATCAGCTCCATCCCATGAATTCCTATATTAATAGGGGTCTTGTCGATCTTTCCATCTAACCTCATTGCCACAGGTTTACCGGGCAAGGCACTAACTTCACCTTTACTGATGGCGATGGGAAGTCCATCCCCTTTACCTGCTCCATGCAACGTCCAAAGGCCACCCTCCACTGTGAAGATCATCTCCGACCGGGTTACCAGTTCGTGCAGACTGTCTCCCCGCAGTTTGAGGTGCAGGCCCATCTCATCTGTTTGGGCATCAATGTCTTCCGTCACCTTCAGCCAGCCGAGTAAACCGCCGATATCCACCTTGCCCAGGGTCACTTCGAGGTCGAGCTTTGGTTCCTTGTTCTCCTGTCCAAGTGTCCCCTTGGCCGTAAACGGGCTGCCTGCAACCTTACCGGTAATGGAAAGGGGATAGAGTTGCTGCCTGAGACGGAATTCTTCCAGAGCACCGCCATCAATGGTAAAACTGTAGTCCTTATCCTGATAACTGCCTTTGCCGGACAGCTTAAGTGGTTGCCCCTGTTTGGCAGTACCGGACAGTTCATCGAGCTGAAAAATAATCTCTTTGCCCAGGCTCTGGTCACGGTAGCGAACCTTGATCTGTTGCAGGGACAATTTATCCAGGGCCTGCAGGCCGATTTTGGATGGCTCGCTTGTTTTCTCGCCTTCAGGCTCCGGCTCTTTATCTTCCGGTAAACCAAAATCCCAGTTATTTATCCCCTCTTTGTTGCTCTCCAGGTTCAGGGTTACATTTTCGCAGGTGATTTCACCCACATCTATCTGCCTCTTCAAAAGGGCCGGTATGCCTATCTGCACCCGGGCAAGATCAATGGCAGCAAAAACAGCATCGGTCCAGCCTTCAGGATTATCAATCTCTACACCCCCTATTTCAAGGGTCGGCCGAAGGCTCGGCTTCAAGCTGACCGAGCCTGTAATGCTCGCCTTACGATCCAAAGCAGTTGACACAGCTGTTTCAACTGCAGGCCGGAGTGCGTCGAGATTGATTGTTATGCCACTGGCAACGACGATTACCGAGGCAACTACGGCAAGCCCCAGCAGGCCGAGAATGGACATGAATATCCATTTTGCTATTTTCCCAATACTTGCCATTGCGATTCTCCCTGGAGGTGTAGGTACGGTTTCAGGCTACCCTTGCCCTTGACCGAGCCGGCAGCTTGCGCCTTTTTCTCGGGCGTAGAAAATGTTCAACTATAATAAGACCTGCTACGGTGAACAAACCTGCAAAAAGTATCTGCGCGATACGCAGATAGAAGTTTGTACTGGCGGCCGTATCAGCCATGGTGGAGGTTCCAAGCAGGACGAGAAAGGTGGTCAACCCGGAAATGAAGGCCTTGGTCATTGGTCCTCCGCCAAATATCTGTCTGCTGAACAGAAGAGCAAAACAGAGGGTAATGGCCACCAGGAACAGATAGGTCGGCACAGCCCTAAGAAGATTGTAGACAATTATGATTGCTATCCCCCCGATCAGGCAGGCAAGGGCATTGGACTTCATGGCCTGAAAAGAGGCGTTGGCATTCGGAGAACCTGCCATTAAACAGATTTGAATCATGGCAAATGCATAGGCGCTCAGATTAAAGAAAAAGAAAATAACAACTGCGGTAAGGGCAACAATGGTACTGGCCAGGGCCAGGTGAACCCTTTCTTCACGTGACGATGTTGGTGGAGGAGTCGGTTTTGCCGCTGCTTGAGACTGGGAGGGTTGTTGGGC
This sequence comes from Thermodesulfobacteriota bacterium, assembly GCA_034660835.1. Classification (GTDB taxonomy): domain Bacteria; phylum Desulfobacterota; class Desulfobulbia; order Desulfobulbales; family Desulfobulbaceae; genus Desulfobulbus_C. The sequence goes on along the minus strand of JAYEKB010000415.1, from coordinate 1,319 downwards.
AAGGCTGCTCGGGATAATGCAATGAAAAAGCCAGGCAAAGAAAAGACCAACCCCCATGTTGAACAGAAGAGCGATGGCAATCACGTGTGACAGAAAGACACCGGAAAGCCCCATGATCGGGACGATGGTGATGCCCAGCGTCATGAACATGGTGGCCATGGGTGGTGCTGACGGTGTGTCGTTATAGTAAATATAAAAAAATAATATTCCGTAAAGCGGTATGCAGAGCAGGGGAAAATTAAGGAAATATTCACTGATTATAAGCCCGATCAGGAGGGAAAGGGTCAGGCGAAGCAGGATCTGAACAGCCATTTTCCACCCGACCCATGCCGGGAAAATCAGGAAGATAGCGGCGAAAAGCGGGGCTATGAAATTGAGCGGCCAGGCCATACCATAGGCGACGGCAACAGCCGTTGTCAGCCCGGTGGTCATGCGAAATATAGAAACTGTCTGCAGGGTCATTGAATGGCCATCATGATATTCAATAGTAACAGTTCAGCGCCACGTGCAATTCATTGAATTTATTGACTTGGCTTTTAAGGTCAGCAGTGCGTCTGATGTGTGTGATCGTGCCGGCAGGCTATAGATTACCTATGCCTTCCAGCACGAGCGCCTGCAGATGGCGCGCTGCTGACCTTTTTACAATCAGTAAATATGTGAGAGCAGGCTGACCATCCGAATCCATAATCGGCCAATGCTGTTTAGTACGGCATGATTGCCGGTATAGATGATCACATTAACCTGGCCACCAACACGCAGGGCCCCTTTGGCGTTCTCAACATCTGAAAACCGGATCAGGACCGGTATATGCTGCGGTTGCCTGAGCCAGCCCTGGGTGGGCTGAACGGTTGTCAGGCCACCCAGAGTATTGGACGCATTATCAGTGACCCCGTAGCCAACACTCATCACCTCACCCTTGAAAAGCCGTCCGGGTGCTGCATCGAGTACCAGTTCAGCCGAATTATCGCGTGCAATATTGACCAGACAGTTCTCGCGCATATCCGCCTGAATCCAGACAAATCCGGTTGAAATAAAGGTCATTATCGGTGCTCCGACAGCGGCATACTGGCCGACATCAACGGTCAGGTTGGTTATGACACCATCGGAAGGCGCTTGAATAGAGCTTCGATGCAGATCAAGCTGGGCGGTTTCAAGGGCAGCAAGTGCTGATCTGACCCGGGCGTTATCCTGGCCGGTGCTGCCGAGATTGAACCTTGCCTTTTCAAGTTCTGAACGGGCACTGGCAAGTTTTGCCTTGTTAGCCGCAATAGATGATCGGGCATCGTCGGCCCGGGACATGGAGGCTGCTCCCTTCTTTG
>JAYEKB010000414.1:0-7558 GCA_034660835.1 Thermodesulfobacteriota bacterium | reverse complement strand
CACTTCCCTTGACGATAATACACGAAAGTGCCCCCTTGCTTGAAAAAGCGGCTGCCATTAAGGCTACTGAGCGTCTTTCACTGGCCGATGCATGGATAGCGGCAACGGCTATCCTGGAAGGCGCAACTCTTGTTCATAAGGATCCTGAGTTTGGTTGTCTACAGTGCCGACAGATGACACTTCCTTATAAGGGGAAAAATAGATGAACGGTTTCAGGAGATAATGGCCAATGGAAACCTCCACGTTTTGACTTCCAGCATAAAATAAAGATATCTCCTGTAAAACTTAACCTATACTTAACCTATACAATAGTTGTTCATATACCCCCTCAAGCTGACAGCATCTGTTTCGTCCCTTTAGCCCCGGCAGGAGTCTTCTCGTGCATCTGTACCAGTCAAATCGGTTGGAAAATCTCTTTGCAGCTCTTTGCGAGCTCCTTGCCGAGCCCTTAGCGGATCCGTTGGCTGCAGAGATTGTTGTGGTCCAGAATCCGGGCATGGCCCGCTGGCTGTCGCAGCATATTGCCCTGCAGACCGGTATTGCCGCCAACCTGTCCTTTCCTCTGCCTGCATCATTTATCTGGGATATTTTTAAACAAACTCTGGGTGAGCTGCCTGAGCTGTCTGCATTTAACCGGGATGTTCTCCTGTGGCGTATTCTGGACCAACTGGATGAGTTGTCGTCTGATCCGGCCATGGAAGAAATTGGTGCCTACCTGCGTGAAGATGAGGATGGCAGCAGGAGATTTCAGCTCGCCGCTAAGATTACCGACCTGTTTGACCAGTACCTGGTGTACCGGCCTGAAATGCTCCTGGCTTGGGAAAAGGGTAAGGACAACCACTGGCAGGCCGTACTCTGGCGCAAGTTAACAGCTAACCATTCCATGCACCGGGCCGCCCTGCTGAAGTGTTTCAGCGATGCGTCTGCCGCAGGGGATCTGTACACAAAAAACCTACCGGAGCGGATTTCGTTTTTTGGTATCAACTCCCTGGCCCCGGCCTATCTCGCAGTGATTGCCCGGATCAGCAACCTGACCGACATTCATGTTTTCCAGCTCAGCCCCTGTTGCCAGGCCTGGGATGATATCCTGCCTGAACGGCTGCTGGCGCTGAAACGGCAGAGCTGGCGCAACCAGGGGTTGGATGATATCAGCAGCTATTTTACCTCAGGCAATCCATTACTGGCCTCCATGGGTGCGACCGGCCGAGAATTTTTCAGCCAGCTCATGCAGCTTGATCCCCTGGAGATAGACCTGTATGAAGCACCTGAGACCAGTTCACTGCTGACCATGATCCAAAGCGATATCCTTGATCTGCGCGACCGCGGCCACGAAGGTCCTGTAGCGCTTGATCCCGGCGACACCTCCATCCGTTTCCACAGCTGCCACGGCCCCATGCGGGAGGTGCAGGTCCTGCATGACCGGCTGCTTGATCTCTTTGCGGGCGACCCGACCCTTAAACCGGCCGATATCCTGGTCATGGCCCCGGATATCAACCTGTATGCACCGGCCGTGGCCGGGGTGTTCGGCTCTGCACGTGAAGAGCTGCGCATTCCCTGGTCCATTGCCGACCGTTCTTGGCGCGGCGAGCAGCCGGTGATTGACGGATTTCTTGGTCTGCTTGAACTTGTTTCCAGCCGTTTCACTGCTCCCGAGGTGGTCGTGCTATTGGAAAATCAGGCCATTCTGCGCAAATTTGAGCTAAAGCAAGACGATCTTCCGGTTATACGTTCCCGGATTTTGGATGCGGGTATCCGCTGGGGACTGGACAGGGAACAGCGCAGGCAGCAGGTAAATATTTGGGCAGCACCCCATTTTCAGACGATCGGGCCAGCTCACGTAACACTAGTACGCGACGCTGCCCCGCTTGTCGGAACCTGGGGCACTGCTCAAATATTTACGAAACCAGGTAATGGCAATCTTTTCGTACAAGCCGAATGTTTACAGGGTGATATGGATGACTCCGCTGTCCATACCTGGGAATTCGGCATTGAGCGGTTGCTGCTCGGCTACATCACCGGCCCCCTTTCGGACCCTTTCCAGGGCATCATGCCCTGCAGCGGCGTGATGAACGATTCCGGCCCCTGGCTGGGTGGTCTGACCGATTTTATCCGGAAACTGCAACGGCTGCAGCGACAGTTACGTAAAAACCACAGCCCTGCCTCCTGGAACAGAATTCTGCTGCTGATGCTGGATGATTTTTTTGACGATACAGGCAACAGCCGTGACCAGGAAGGCTTACTCATGTTGCGTGAGACAGTAAACGACTTTACCGGGTGCTGTGAACAAGCCGAATTCAGCGAACCTGTCAGCCTCTCCCTTATCCGCAGTCATTTTGAACAACTGCTGGCTGAACCTGCGGGTGGTCAGGCTTTTCTTTCAGGCCGGGTGACCTTCTGCAACATGGTGCCCATGCGCTCGGTTCCCTTTAAGGTGATTTGGCTGCTGGGCATGAACGACATGGACTATCCCCGTTCCCAGCGACCGCCGGCCTTTGACCTGATAGCCCAAAACCCGCGCCTTGGCGACCGCAGCCGACGCGATGATGACCGCTATCTCTTTTTGGAAGCCCTGCTCTCGGCCCGTGCGCAACTCTCCATCTCCTGGGTCGGGCGTGACCAGCAGGAGAATTCTCCTCTGCCGCCGTCCGTAGTGGTAGCGGAACTCCGGGATTATATTAACCGGGCCTGGCAGACAGACAGCGGGCAGACAGCGGCTGAACAACTTACCGTTGAGTATCCGCTGCAGCCATTCAGCAGACACTGTTTTGACACCACTCCAAACATCAGCAGTTATTCGGATGTCTGGCTGCCCGGCACCAACACCCCTGTTGAAGATGTTTTTATCAGTAAACCGCTGCCTCGACTTGAACCGGACCTGCAGCAGCTGGATATTGACCAACTAGTCCGATTCTGGAATCAGCCGGTACGTTTTTTTCTGGAACATCGTCTCGGCCTGCGCTTGCGTATGGACGACGACCTGCTGCCGGAAAGTGAAGCCTTCAGCCTGGATCCCCTGGAACAATACCTGATGGCCCGGGAGATAACGAGCACGTTGCTGGCAGGAGAAGAGCCATTGCCCCTGTTTCATCGCCTGCAGGCTGCCGGTGAACTGCCCATGGCCGGTTTTGGAAAGATCCTGTTTCAGGATATGCACAATACAGCCGCTTCCCTTGCCCGGGAGGTGATACCCTTGATCAGCGCACCGGTCAAACCCTGTGAGATCAATCTGCCCCTGGCAGAGGTTCAGCTTAACGGTTGGCTGAGCTCGCTCTACAGCGCGGGCAGGATCAGTTACCGGCCGGCCACGCTGAAAGCAAAGGATATCCTGCAGCTGTGGATTCATCATCTGGTCCTGAGCCTGGAGCAACCATCCGGGGTAGAACCGGTCTCCATTCATGCCGCCACGGACCAAATCATCTGCTTCAGGTCGGTTGATGATCCGGAGGCTGAGCTTGCCACCCTGCTCCATTATTACCAACAGGGATTATCTGAACCTCTCCATTTCTACCCCAGGACCAGCCATGCCTGGGCACAGGCAAAAAAAGAGTCCGCCCGAATGAACAGCGCTTATAGGGCCTGGCATACAGCCTACAAATCAACGGGTGAGGAAGAAGACCCTGCCTATACCATTGGGCTGCGCGGCCACGATCCGCTTGATGAGAAGTTCGAGGAACTGGCGGCCCTATTTTTGCCGATTCTGGAGCATCTGGAGGAGTTTCATGCAGCCGCTTGAGCCCCTCAAACTTACCCTGCAGGGGCAAGTTCTCATTGAAGCCAGTGCGGGCACGGGCAAGACCTATACCATTGAACTGCTCTTTTTGCGACTGCTGCTGGAACGGGGCCTGAGTGTTGACCAGATCCTGGTGGTTACCTTTACCCGCGCGGCAACTGAGGAACTGCGAGGCCGGGTGCGCAAGCGTATCCGGGACGCTCTTGACGTGCTGGAAGGCCGGGGACCGGATGATGAGCCGCTGCAGAAATTGATCGCCGGAATTGATTACCCGGACAGGGCAATCATCCTCCTCTCCGACGCCCTGACCCGCATGGATGAAGCTGCAATATTTACTATTCACGGCTTTTGCCAGCGCATGCTCCAGGAACACGCCTTTGAATCAGGTGCACCCTTTGAGATGGAGTTTCTGGAAACAGAACAGCTCCTGCGGGGTCGTATAATTGAGGATTTCTGGCGGCTGCGCTTTTATAATTGTCCGGAGGAGGAAGCGGCCTGGGCAGCCTTTCTGTGGAAAACGCCGCAGAATCTTTTGGATAGTTTGGGCGGCCATTTGACCCGACCCGGAGTGGAATGTGTACCTGTTATCGATGATGAAGAACTTGTCCGGCAGATGGACGAACTTGTTCCTCTGTTTACTGAAGTGCGGGCCATGTGGCAGACGTGTGGACAGGAAGTTGCAGTCCTGTTGCGTGAAAACAAGCGGTTGTCACGTGACAAATCAAAAGGATATGGCCAGGATCGGCTGTCATCGGCCCTGGAAGGCATGGAGAGATTTGTCCAAAATGCGGATATGCCCTGGCTGATGCCGAAGCTGCTGGAATTGTTTACCAGTAGTAAAATCAATGACTCTCTGAAAAAAACAGGCAAGGCTGAACCGCCTGTACACCCGTTTTTTAATCGCTTCGACCATTTTTTCCAGGCCCACCGGGAAATGACAGAGTACAGACGATTTGGAGTCCTGCTGGCAGCCAGAAGTTATCTGGTCTCCGAGCTTTCCCGGCGCAAAGAAGAACAGGCCCAGCTCTATTTTGATGATCTGCTCACCCATCTTGATGCTGCCTTGAGCGGGGAGGGCGGCAGACAGTTGGGAATAAGCATCTCTAAACGTTTCCCGGTTATCCTGGTGGATGAGTTCCAGGATACCGATCCTCTGCAGTACCGTATTTTTGCAACAATTTATGCAAGCACAAAAAAAAATGACCCGGGCCTGTTCCTGATCGGAGACCCCAAGCAGGCCATTTATGGTTTTCGCGGGGCGGATATCTTTACCTATATTCAGGCCCGCCGGGACACTGCACCTGAAAACCGGTTCACCATGACCACCAACTACCGCTCCACGACCCCTATGGTGGATGCAGTCAACCAGCTTTTTGATCGGCCGCTATCCTTTCTCTTTGGTGACAGCGCCATTGATTTCAACCCGGTCAGGGCTGCCGGTCTGACCGACGAGAAACCGCTTCTTGTAGGCGACAGTCCACTTCCGGCGTTGAGCTGTCTGATGCTGCCCGAGGGAAAGAATGGCAAAGCCCTGGCTAAGGGAACTGCGGGAGAACAGGCGGCCCGGTTCTGTGCCCATGAAATAGCCGATCTGCTGGCAGGCGGTCCGGCAGGTAAAGCACAGATCGGTGACCAGCCGCTCACTGCCGGTGACATTGCCATTCTGGTCCGCACCCACAATGAGGCGGAACTTGTCCGGGGCGAGCTGAACAAACTTTCCATTACCAGTGTTTACTACAGCCAGGACTCTGTTTTTTCAGGAGAGGAGGCTGACCATCTTCTCATTGTCCTGACCGGGCTCATGGATCTGTCCAACAGCGGGCTGGTACGTACCGGACTGACAACCGGCCTGTTCGGCTACAATGGGGAACAGCTGGACCGGTTGCGCAGTGATGAACAGCAGTGGGAAGAGGTTATGACTACCCTGGGCCGGTACCAGCAGATCTGGCAGCAGGACGGGTTCACTCCCATGTTCCAGACCCTGCTGGCCGAGCAAAAAGTTGTCAGCCGCCTGCATGGCACCAGTTCGGGTGAGCGGGTGCTGACCAATTACCTGCACCTGGCCGAACTGCTGCAGGAAGCGGCCCAGCACCGAATGGGCGCAGAGGGATTGTTGCGCTGGTTTGCTGACCAGATACAGGCCCCGGAAGAACAGGCGGACAACCAGCAGCTCAGACTGGAAAGTGATGAAAACCTGGTCAAAATAGTCACCATTCACAAGGCCAAGGGTCTGGAATACCCGGTGGTCTTTCTGCCCTTTCTCTGGGCAGCCCGCACCTGCAGGCAGAATGAGCCTTTGTCCTTTCACCGGCCCGAGCAGCCGAACCGGCTGTTCATTGATCTGGGCACAGGTGATCCGGAAAATTACCAGTTAGCCGAAGATGAGCGGCTGGCCGGTGATCTGCGGCTGCTCTATGTGGCTATTACCCGGGCCCGCTATAGTTGCTTTTTCTGCTGGGGCAGGATCAACAAGATGCAGGAGAGTGCGCTCTGCTACCTGTTGCATAGCGGTGCTGTGCCGGGAGCAGAAACACTGGCCGCAGACCTTGAAAGCCTGGATACTGAACATTCTGCGCTGGTTGTTAAACCGTATCCACAGACCTTTTCCAGGCCGAACCTGCAGGCTGCCGAGGAGACGACGACTCTGGCCGCAGCCCGTTTCAAAGGCAATATCGACACCAGCTGGCAGATCACCAGTTTTTCACGGCTGACAGCCAACCATGACCAGCAACCGGAACGACCGGATTACGATAGTAATAATAGGGGACAGGCCCCAATTTTTTTGCCTGGACAGCCGGCTTACCGCAACAATATAGAAGTGAAAAATTGGGGTCTGTCCCCTATTATTCCCGGCCATGACGTATTTGGTTTTCCAAGGGGTGCGGCAGCGGGTACCTGCCTGCATGCCATCCTGGAACTGATCAGTTTCACGGACTCCGCCGGACACGAGCAGATTATCAGGACCCAGCTGGCACGGGCCGGTTTTGATGAATCCTGGCTAAAGGTTGTCGACTCCTGGATGCAGGCAGTCCTGAAGACGGAGCTGGAACCGGGCTTTTCTCTTGCCCGGGTGCAGGACCAGGACCGGGTCAATGAGATGTCCTTTTATTTTCCGCTTCAGTCCATGGAGCGGCATTGCTTTAACCGGGCTTTGCAGGAGTTTTCCATTCCCTCCCTGCCCGATCGGCGCGAGACCCTGCAGGGATTGATGGTCGGCTTTATCGATCTTGTCTACCGCTATGACAACCGCTATTATGTGGCTGATTATAAATCAAATCATCTTGGTAACTGTCCTGCCGACTACGGTAAAAAGAATATGCAGGCAGCCATACTGGAACACCGATACGACCTGCAGTACCTGATCTACACTCTGGCCCTGCATCGTTTTTTAGTCGGGCGGATCAGGGAGTATGATTATGACACCCATTTCGGCGGGGTCTGTTATCTCTTCCTGCGCGGTATGGATCCGGAAAATGAACCGGGAACCGGAGTTTTTGCCACCCGCCCGCCCTTTGCACTCATTGATAACCTGGACAGATGCTGTGCCGGATTGGAGATCAACTGATGCGCAAACTACTTAAGCAGGCCTGCAAGAAAGGTGAAATCCGGTTGTTGGACCTGCACATCGGCCTGTTTTTGGAAAAACTTGGGGGCAGGGGTACGAAGAATCCTGAATTGCTTCTGGCTGGAACTCTTGTCAGTGCGGCCGTGGGCAACGGCCATGTCTGCCAGCCCCTGGGCCAGGTAACAGAACTTTCCCTGCAGATTGACCCATCGCTGATTCCGGATCCGGACAGCTGGCAAAAGGTCTTGCTTGCAACACCAGTG
>JAYEKB010000413.1:0-7566 GCA_034660835.1 Thermodesulfobacteriota bacterium | reverse complement strand
GGTCGCATCGGCTTGCCTTCGGTGAACACTTTGCAAATTTAAAGTAGGGAATAATGCGCAATTTTATCATATGATTTACAGAGGTTACCTTAAAATTAGCAAAGTGTTCATGAAATATGCGGGCTAAAAGACCGTTTGGTGATCGACAGGTGTATTGAAAATCGGAAAAAACCTTTCAGGAATCACTTCGGCATAGCCGGGGATTTACCGGTTTATCAGAGTGCCATACCCCCACAGAGATGATCAATATCCTCACTCGCTTCCCGCCTCGAAGGACTCAACAAGGTGTACAATACGGAGATACTCGTTGGGGAAAAGTGGACGAGGCTGTTTCGCTGCTGACCGGCCGGGATGCCGGAGAACGCAACAGCGATGGGGCGTATCCGGAAGACTCAATCAATGGCCGCGTTGAGGCGACCCTGTTCCGCTTTGCCCGGGATCTGCAGCAATTTGAAAAAGGAAAAGACGAAGAGGAGAATCACAGAATTATAAAATAATAACGCCAAAAGCTGATCAGGCTTCCTTTTCTCTTTTCCGGGAAGCTTTTATATAAACAGTAAACAAATGACCCTGCCAAAACTCACCCTTGCCGACCTTGTCGTATCCAGCCACGTCACCTCCGGCACAGTGCACGTAGAGCAAAACACTGATTCGGTAAGTCCCTTCAGCTCTTTTAAAGAAAATAAGTCACAAGGGCCTTGAAATACAAAAAAGTGCTTTTTCAAAACCTGACCCTCGAATTCTTTTTAAAATGCCTCGATTTGAGGAACAAAAATCTATTTTCGGACAACCTTCTTGCTTGGTAGTCATATTCCCCGGGAAGACAATCTCGATAAATGGAAAATTATTGACTTCTATTTTGTGGTTTTGTAGTGTATTTTTTATAGGAATACCAGTATGATACTTTGTGGTAGTGGTCTGTGCAAAGTATCTGAGAGCTGTAATCTTAATCTTTTTTTTGCATCTCAACCCGCCCTGACCCGAAAGAAATTGAAAAAATAATATTTCAAGTATTTTTTTATTATCCAATTCAACGGTTGAATTACAACCACGCTGAAAGGCAAAAGGAGGAAATGATGAAGGTTTTTGCTGTTTTTGTTGCTGCCACGTGCATCCTGATTGGAAGTTCCGTAGGTTTTGCCAACGATCACCAGGAAATAGAAGGTCCCTTTGAGACCCCTATGGAAGTAACCGAAACCTGCCTGGAGTGTCATGAAGATGCGGCAAAAGAGGTTATGGCTACCAGCCACTGGACCTGGAAGAAATTGCAACAGATTCCAGGTCAAGGCATGGTTACCCGTGGCAAGACGAACGTCATCAACAATTTCTGTGTCTCTGTTGGCGCAAACTGGGCTCGCTGTACCAGCTGTCACGTTGGCTATGGCTGGAAAGATGAGAATTTCGATTTCAGCGATGAGTCCCGGGTTGACTGCCTTATCTGTCATGACACTACCGGAACCTACAAAAAGCCAGGTGCAGGGGCAGGTTTACCGGCAGGCTTTACCGGCAAGGAAAAGATGGACAAAAACCCGGTTGATCTGGTGGTAGTTGCTCAGAACGCTGGAATGCCTACCAGGGATAACTGCGTAGACTGCCATGGCTTTGGCGGTGGCGGCAACAATGTGAAGGCCGGCGATATGAGTAATGCTATGAAAAATCCAGGTAAAGAGCTGGATATCCATATGGATACCCAGGGACTCAATTTTACCTGTCAGCAATGTCATGCATCCGACACCCCCCACGATATTCCCGGTAATTCCCTTATCGTTTCTGCGGGCGGACAAACTACTATGGGCTGCGTCGATTGTCATGGTCAAAGTCCCCACAGGTATTTCACACAAGCACAACAGTATAACAAACACACCAAGAAAATCGCCTGTCAGACCTGCCATATCAGTCACTTTGCAAAATCTGATGGGACGAAAATGAGCTGGGATTGGTCTAAATCCGTGAATCCCAAAACTCTTGATAAAGACAAACGAGTTATCAAAGAACATGGCCACAAGGTTTTCATTGCCAAGAAAGGACTGTTCACTTATGAAACGAACGTGGTTCCTTCATATCGCTGGTATAACGGTACTGCCGGTGCTTATACCATAGGAGACAAGATCGATCCGACTCAGGTCACTAAATTGAATTACCCATTGGGTGATAAAGACGATCCGGGTGCCAAGATCATGCCTTTTAAAATTCACACTGGAAAACAGATCTACGACTCCAAGTTTAATTATCTGATTACTCCTAAAATCTGGGGCCCGAAAGGAGATCCGGATGCCTACTGGGTGCAGTTCGATTGGAACAAAGCTGCAGCAGCAGGTATGAAGGTAAGCGGTCTCGAGTACAGCGGTGAGTATGGATTTGCAGCCACTGAAACCTACTGGCCTATTAATCATCAGGTGGATCCTAAAGACAAAGCTCTCAAGTGCCTTAATTGTCATAAAGAGGGCAAGCGTCTGGACTGGAAAGCTCTTGGCTATGAGGGTGATCCAATGAAGCTGAAAAAACTGTCAGGCAATTGAGATAGTTTGTGTAATTTATTAGCTTCATGAGGTTTGCAAGGCCCTTTTCTTTTTCAAAGAAAGGGCCTTCTTTTTTACGTTTATTAATTAGCCGGTATATTTCACAAGTCGAGGTGGCTGCAGATGCGCTGAGCACCTGAGTAAGCTATAGTTGCCTATGCTTGCTCAGGTAGCGACAAAGCAGGTGCGGCTGCATCGGCTTGCCTTCGGTGAACACTTTGCAAACTGTTCGAGAACAAATTGTCTCTAAATTATTACTAAAATTCCATATGTTACGACGCATGGAGCAAAGTGTTCATGAAATATGCGGGTTAGCCGGACACTAGTATTGACCTAAAGGTAATTTCCCGGCATTACTGATTTAATTAACATATATTATTAGAATCATTAAAGGAGGAACTTCATGAACAGAAACAAGATTATCTCTTTATTGGCAGCATGCTGTTTTATCTGTATGGCGACAGCAGCATTTGCTGCAGAAAAATCCCGGCTGGATGTGATTATAGAGAGAGGGCATATTCTTATCGGCACAACCGGTGACTACAAACCATTCAGTTACCTGAACCCTGAAACAAAAATGCATGAAGGCCACGATATCGACGCAGCCGACAAACTGGCTGAATCTTTGGGTGTGGAAGCCCGTTTTGTACCGACGACCTGGAAAACGCTTGTCAGCGGTATTTTGGACAACAAATATGATGTTGCCATGTGCGGTATAACCCGGACGCTTTCTCGTCTGAAGCAGGTAGGGTTGACTGATCCTTATATCAAGGTGGGCAAATCACCGCTGATCAGAAAATCGGATGAAAATAAATTCAAAACACTGGCTGATATTGATCAGGCAGGTGTCAAGATAGGGGTAAATCCGGGAGGGACCAATGAAAAATTTGTCCTTGCCCATATACAACAGGCAGAAGTTGTCGTTATCCCCAAGAATTTGGCCATTCCGGACAAAATTGCAGCCGGAGAGGTCGACGTAATGATCACTGATAATGTCGAGGCAATGCTTGTTGCCGGCAAACGTCCCGAACTCTATGCTGTGTCACCAAACGCAACCCTGACCAAAGACGACTTTGGTTATATGGTTTCCAGAGACGAATTTGCCTTCCTCAACTGGTTGAACCTGTGGGTTCACCAGATGCATGAAAAAGGGGAATTTGCAAAGCTTAAGGCGAAATGGATAGCTGAATAATTGGTAACTGCTCAGTGACGCCCTGTAGGAGCCCTGTCCCCAGGGCGATAAGAATACCGGCATAGTGTTGTAAGGCTAACAATCGCCCAGAGGACTGGGCTCCTACAAAAACTGAAGCCTCCAATTTTTAGAGAAATTACAATAATCATACCCAAGAAAATCAATGCTGTTAAATTCTTTCTTTGTGGCCCAAGTTACAAGTAACTCGGGCCTCAAAGAAAAGAATGCACCCGCCTGAAAAGCGTGGGCAAACCTTAAAATCAGACGAATTAATTCACATTATCTCACTGTTTTTTATAAACTATCTTTCAGCATTATTCAGATCCTCCCACAGATCCTCCACCCATTGGTATCGTTTGTTGATATCATAGGACATAGCCTTGAGAATGACCTGCTCTAAAGAAACAGACAGACTGGCCCGATAATCTCTTGGAGTTGTAACCTGTTCCTTGTGCTGCATCCAGCCCTTTGGAGATTTCCTTTTTTCGTTAAAAGGCAGGCTGCCCGTTGTTGCCAGGTACAGCAGAATACCAAGGGTATAGATATCGCTGCGTGGATCACCCCGTTTGCCCTTGATCTGTTCCGGCGCCATATAGAGCAAGTCACCCTGGGGACCAAGACCTGCGGCCACAATGGGGTCAGGATGCTGGTCACTTGCGGCCAGACCCATATCGATAAGGCACAGTTGCCGGCTTTCATCCAGCATCAGGATGTGCGGGCGCAGATCGTGGTGGACAATGCCCGCAGCATGCAGCGATGCTGTCAGGTCACACAGCTGGGAAAAAAGGGGCAGCAGCAGTTGGTTGTCCAGGCGTCCTTTATTAAAATGAAAGTTAAGACTTCGACCATGAATTTCTTCCAGAACCAGCACATCTTCCACCCGCTCCCTGACTTCGGGCAGGCAGGGGTGTGACTCGCTTTCAAATAGGTGCAGTTCTGTCTCAAGACACGTTCTGTATAACGGGTTTTGCAACACCTCATCAAAACCGACCTTAAGGGCCACCTTATCGCCGGATTCTGCTGCATAGCCGCTGTACAGCCAGGACATGGCCCCGGCAGCAATCGGCCTGGTAACCACATAATCGCCGATAAAATTAGGCTCCAGCCCATCCCCCTTACGGGCTGAACGCACATAGCTGCGCAGGGAACCAAGGGAGGCCTGCAGCGCATCAAGTTCGTCTCCCGGACCCTGTGCAACACTGCTCTCTTTTTTCTTTTCAGCCACAAGTGATAACATAACGCCAAGACGCTCGATCACCAGACGGCCAAAGAGCAGGTTCAAAAGCCACAGCAAGACAAGGCTTCCGCCAAGAGTTATGAAAAAGATAACAAGGCTTCCCTGCCACGCCTCACGCAATGAGGCAGAGACAGGGATTGCCACTGAGTTAATGCCTGCCAAGTCTCCAGCCTTAAATCGAAAACCGCCTTCTGAACCGTATCGATCTATCAAAGACTGCGGTGCTTCTTCTGCTTTGCCGTGGCAGCGGATACAGGCCGGGGCAAAATAATCGGGAATCATGGAAACAAAAAATGATTCACCATTTTTTTTCACTATCCCCTGCCAGAACGACCGGTCGGAATCCTCTTCAAACCAGTCGAACATCTCCTCCTCAAACAGGTCGGCCAGATTGCGCGGATTATGCGGGTTAAGCGAGGCCCTTCGATAAATATAGTTGGGCATGGAATCGGCAAAGCGCGCCATGATAGTGGTGCTGATATAGGTGGTGGACATTGCCTCGATGATAAAGGTATCCCTACCGAGCAACTCGTACATTTTCGGCCGCAGCTCTTTTTTAACATAGAACCGGATAGCCTCCACCTCTCTGAGGATGACTTCGGACTTGGCCATGGCATCGGCCATGAATAGACGGCGGGTGTTCCAATAAGAAAGTGCCGATAACAGCAGGCCGCCGCCAAGGAGAATAAGAGCAGACCAGAGAAAAAATCGCTGTTTAAGATTAGTGGTTGCCACCTGTCCATGTCTCTTGATTTTCATAGACAATCTCCGGGGTTGATTAGATTCCTTTGAGCAGCCGTTTACTAAGCGACGAGGGTAGACCGGCAGCCTGAATAGCCTTGGCCGTTTTTTCCATATCATAGTCGACACGGTAAAACTCCAGCTCTTGCTTGCGGCTGTCAAAGATAAGATAGCAGGATCGTGCATCCCTGTCTCTTGGTTGACCAATACTGCCGCAGTTGATGATACGACGCCTGGTATCATCAACTGAGAACTTTTGGGAACCGGCTACAGCCTGAAGATCAACCGCAATCAGGTGTTTTCTGGTGATCACCAGGGGGCGATGACTGTGACCGATGAAGAGGTGGCGGCAGCGTGTGGCAGCAAAACTACGCAGCGCGTACTTACGATCCATCACATAGCGCCAGCCTCTCGGGTTGTACGGATTGGCATGAACAAAAACCATATCTGCCAGGTCAAGACGGTCCGGTAATGCACCAAGATACTCCTTATTTTCAGTGGACAGCTGATCCATTGTCCAGAGAATCGCCTCTTTGGCAGCTGATGACATACCATAGGGAGAGGTATCCCAAAGTGCCGCTAAATCATGATTCCCTGCAAGACAGCGACAGTTTTTCAAACCACGCACCAAATGGATGCATTCATTGGGATATGGCCCGTAACCCACCATATCCCCGAGAAAGATACTCCTGTGAACGTTTCGGTTTGCTGCATCGCTCAGCACACTCTGCAGTGCCTCGAGGTTGCCGTGGATATCGGAAAAGACCATCAGGCGCATTCAGTCTCCCTCCGCTTGTTCTGTAGAGGATACATTCTTTCCCTCGACCAGGACGCACAAATCCTGGTCCAAATCAAAGGCCCGCAGCAAAGGACCATAGCAGGCCAGATCCGGCATGGTAACAGGACAGGTTTCATCTGCAAGAAAGGGGACAGGAGGCGGCTCCGTTCCAAGATGAGCGCGCAGAAACATTGAGACCCGTGCCAACTCTTTTTTTAACCTGCAGGAAAGCGGCAGCGACTCACGAATATAGAGATCCTGCAGGCCTGCATGGTCATTGTCACAAAACTCGGCCATCCGGGCAACAACCTGGTGAAATTGCTGATGGACCGGTTCGAGCATTGAGATAACTTCCTGCCAGTTGCCGGAAGTTTCAAGGGAGGCCAGGAAATGACCAAACCGGCAGTTGGCCTCGCTGAGATCGATGTCCTGCTCAGGATAAAGAAGTAACTGGTAGATACAATCCGTATGATAATGGAGGTGCTCGTACCAGAGGTCGACCAGAAATATATCACAAGCAAGCACCTGGTCGGCTGTCAACTGATCCGGCCGCAAAGCTGCCAGATCAATGGCCGGTGAAAACTGCTGTTTTTCGCCAACCATCAGCGGGCAGGGACTTTTCTTTTCGAGACGGTTTCGCAACGATCCACTGCGCAGCAGCCCCTCCTTTTTACGGGATCTGCCCAGTACCAGCAACTCCGCATCGAGGTTCGCGCAAATCTCTCCAAGCACCTCAACCACTTCTCCCCGAACCAGGCGGATAGTGGGATCAATACTGCAGCGTCGAAGAAGCTGAACGGCCTGCTCCAACCTGGCCATCAGCTTCTCACCTTCAACAGTGATCCCGTAGCGCCTTTCATGAGAGTCACTCTCCTCTTCAACAACATGCACCAGGGTTACTTCTGCGCAGCGGATAAGCGTTTGTTTTTTGACCTCAGCCAACATGTTGTCGCTGCCTGAAGAATCGATCAGACCACCGATAATCTGAGGCTTATCTCCCAAAACCATGCTTCTCCCTGCCTGCCCGCTCCTTAGCTGTACAGCTCTGCCGGGAAACAGCCGTCGCCACAGGGTGGCAGGGGTGCCGGTACTGCCTGCT